>CAKORH010000062.1 GCA_934101235.1 uncultured Bacilli bacterium
TTTACAAATATATAAATTCAAAAATTTAATATTATCAAAATATAATGAAATATTTTCTAATATATTAATAAGTATTATAAAAACTTTATAAAAAAATGGAATAAAAAAAGTAATAATAGATAAAGGATAAACTATAAAAGATATAACTGGTACAAAGAAAACATTAAGTAATATACTAAATAAATTAACAAAATAATTATTATTAATAGTTATAGGTAAACTAATTAACAAACTAACAATAGATATTAAAATAGTATTAAGAATATATTTTTTATTAAAATAATTACTATAAAAAATCAAGCTAAAACTTATTATTGAACTATATAAAAAACCTATATTATATAAATATTTAGGATTAATAATTAAAATAATACTAATAGCTATAAGCAATATATCTTTATTATCAATATTAATTTTCAAATATCTTAAAATTTTTAACAAAGAAAAAAATACTACACTTCTAACTATACTAGCTTGATAATTAGTTAAAATCATATAAAATATTAATACTATAATTACAAAAAAAATATTATTTTCACTTTTATTAACTAAGTTTAATAAATATAATACTATACTTGCTAATATACTAATATGCATACCAGAAACAGAAAATATATGCATTACCCCATTATTTTTATATGTATTAAAAATATTTTTATCTATATTACTTTTATTACCCATTATAAATGCTTCTAAATAACCACTTTTATCTATGTTATCTATTCTACTTTTAACTATATTTTTAAATTTATAAAATATATTTTTACTTCTTTCTATACTAATAACATTATCTACTGTTAACAAATAATATATATTATTGTTATTTAAATATTTTTTATAATTAAAAGTATTAGGAATAGTATTATTTTTAGGAATACTAAGTTTACCATCCAATAATACTTTATCACCATACTTTATATCTATTACTTCATTATCATTTAAATAATAATTACATTTAATTTTTTCTCTACCCTTAATAACAAAACTAACATAATCATCATTAATTTTATAATCAATAACAACACCATAAAATTTATTATCATTAATATTATATTTACTCTTAACATTATTATTTGCTCTTAATAGAGTTATCATTATAAAGAGGACAAATATAATATATTTAAACCGTAATAAATTCTTTAATACTTTCAAATAATTTATCACCTATACCATCTACTTTTTTAATATCCTCTATACTTTCAAAATTACCATGTTCTTCTCTATACTTAATTATAGAAGATGCTTTCTTTTCTCCTAAACCTTTAATATTTAATAATTCTTCTATACTTGCCAAATTAATATTTATTGGATAATTAGTCTTTGTAGTAATATTTATCTTTTCAGTCGTTTTAATAATTTTAGTTGTTGTACTACTTTTAATTGTAGTATTAGGTTCAGTTATTATATCATTAGTAGTAGTTACATTATCTTCAAATTTAGAATTATTTTCTTCATTACCTAATTTTTTATCTTCTTCACATTCTTTATAAACATATGTATCTTCACATACACAATTATCTAATTCTTTTATTTTACTTATTTCTGAATTAGAAAAAATATATATAACCATTTCATCTTTAACTTTTTTACTTAAATTAATATTATTTGTATATGAATTTTTCTTTAAACCACCTGATAAATCAATAATATCTTGTATAGTATCACCATTATTTATTTCATAAACACCTGGATTATTAACATTTCCTTTTATATCACAATATTGTTTTAATTTACTACTACTGGTAATAGATGCAATCATTAATAATAAAACTATTCTTTTCATACAACTATTCTATCCTTTATTTTTTCAAATAAAGCATCTCCTATACCACTAATATTTTTTATATCTTCTATAGTTTTAAATTTTTCTTTTTCTCTATATGCAATTATATTTTTTGCTTTACTTTCACCTATTCCAGTAAGTGTCATTAACTCTTCTAAAGTAGCATTATTAATATTAACTTTATCACTACTATTATTTTCATCAACACAATTATTAACTTCAATAACATTTACTCCACAAATAGTACTACAACTAGATGCTTTACTTCCATCTTCTATTTCTTTATTACTAAATACATAAATAACCATTTCACTACTTAATTTTTGACTTAAATTAATATTACTAGTATTAGCATACTTACTTAAACCTCCAGCATAATTTATAGCATCAATAACTCTATCATTTTCCTTAAATTCATAAACACCTGGATTATTAACACTACCTTTAATATCAACATACATTTTCTTATTACTTACTTTAGTACTAGAAACTTTTTTAGTAACTAATACTACATCTTCACTAACTTTATTATCATTTTTAACATAATAAAAAATTCCTCCTAACATAAAAATAATTAAAACAATAATAATTACAAATTTTTTTTCTTTAAAAATACTTTTCATATTATCCCTCCTACTATAAATTATTATCATTTTTTTTGCATTTCCTTTTTTTTATTTAAATTTTTCTAAAAAAAATAAAAGACCATTAACAAAACTTAATTTTGCTAACAATCTTTTATACTAACAATTACTTTATTTTTTCTTTTTCTCATAAGGTTTAATAATTAAAATAGATTCACTTCTAACTTTTAAACATTTTATTAAATCATTCATTTTACTAATATTCAAACTATCATATACATCCATATTATTATCTATAAATTTATTAAAATTAATTATACTATCTTGAATTTCATTATTTACACTTTCTATATTATCAAAATGTAATATATAATTAGATTTTAAAACTTTTATCTTTCTTTCTAAATCACATTCATTAACTTTAATATTTTTCATTGTTTCACTAATCATATTAATCAAAGTTTCAGTATACACACTATCTGTCATTAAACTAACTACAATAAAATCTTTAGTATATGTCTTATTAACATTTATTCCATTAGGTACAATTTTACCAGATAATAATTTCTCATTAATATCACTACTACTACCAAATAAAATATCAAATAATACTTCTATATATGTATATAATTCTTCATCACTTAAATTTAACTTTTTAAAATTTTTCTTAGGTATTTTATAAGTAATACTAACTTTATTAATTTCTACATTCATTTCTTTAACTAAAAAACGCTCTTTAACTTTCAAAGGTTCATTAATATTTTTTCTATTAAAATTTACATTATTAAACTTTTTATCTTTTTGATTTTCTTCTATAATTGCTAATGCTTCATATGGATTAACATTACCGGTAATAACAACAAACATATTATTAGGATTATAAAAAGTATTATAACAATTCATAATATCATCTACAGTAATTTTTTTTATATCTTCTTTTTCACCACTAATTAAATATCTTCTATTATCATTTATAAATATATTTCTATAAGTAGCAAATGTAAGTTCTGTATTAGGATTATTCTTATACATATCTATTTCTTCACTTATAATTCCTAATTCATTATCTATCATCTTTTTATTAAAATATGGCGTACCAACATAATCTAATAAATAATTTAAATTTTCTTTAAAATATGTTGAAGAATATACTTCATAACAAGTTAAATCATATGTAGTAAAAGCATTAACACTTGCTCCCAATTTTGAAAAAAATTGAAAAGCATCACCATCTTCCATATTAAACATTAAATGTTCCATATAATGTGCAATTCCATTAGGTACAGTTATATAACTAGTATCATTATTACTTTTAAATGTAGTATCATTAGAACCAAACTTAGTATTATAAGTAATATAGTAATTTTTTTGATTTGTATTAGGTACAACAAATAATTCTAATCCATTATTTAATTTATGATAATAAAGTTCTTCATTTACTCCACTAATTTTAATCTTTTCCATTTTCATCATCCTTCAAACATAATATCGTATTAATACTAACCTTTTTTGCAAAATTGACTATATCACTCTTACTAACTTTATTATATTCTTTAATTCTAATATCTAAATCATCTAAATCAAATAAATTTTTAAACAAATAATTATCTATTATTCTACCAGGATTATCAAATGACATATTTAAAGAAGTTATAATAGCCTTCTTAGCATTTTCTATTTCTTCTAAAGTAATATTTCCATTCTTCATATCATCTAATGCTGATTTCATTAATTTTATAGCAAGTTTTTCATTTTCTTTATTTATTGCAGTATGTAATAAAAATAATCCATCAAATTTTTGATACAAACTTACACAATTATAACAAAGCGAATTTTCATTTCTTAACTTCTCATATAACTTTGTATCTAAAGAACCACCACCCAGTATCATATTATAAATATTACTTACATAGTTTTTTTCAAATTTATTAATATCACGTATATTAAGTCCAATACATATATTTTCTTGAGAACAATCAATGCTGTCATAAACAATTCTTTCTTTTTTAACTTGTTTATTTACTACTTCATAACTAACATTATGATTTTTAAATACATTTAATTTAAAATTATTTTTTATAATATCAACTACATTATCCATATCAATATCACCAATTATATAAATATCAACATAATCATGCATTAACATATTTTTATAATAATCAAATATATTACTATTATTAATATCATTTAAATCACTTAAATATCCATTAATATTTATACTACTAGCACTATCTTCACACATAACATTTAATAATTTATCTATACTATAATTTTTAGGATCTTCAACAATACATTCAATATCTTTTTTAACTCTCTCTTTTACATAAAGAAAAGTAGTAACATCAAATTCATTATTAGTAACATTAGGATATAATATAGATTTTATAGGAAATTTAATAAAACTATCTATCTTTTCGTTTACTAATTTAGGATTAATAAAATCAAAGCAAAAACTAGTTAAAACAGTACTTCCTACTCTATTAGTAACACCATAAAAATAAGAATTATATAAATTTTCTAATTCAGTTATCATTTTCTTTCTAGTATTAAATTCTAAAGAATTTTCTACTAACAACTCAGTAATTAAACTTCTTTTAGTTATTTCATCTCTTTTAATATTATTTCTAAATACTATTTCCATATGACATGTCTTAAACTTATTAGTTTTAACAGTATAAATATTATAAGTATTTGTTTTATATTCTTTATAAATCATATTTACACCTCTTTCATAGTATGTGTAAAGATACTAGAATTATAATGAAATTATAACATATTTAAATTATAATAAAAATAGGATGGTGATTATATGTCAATACATATTGAAGCTGAAAAAAATGATATTGCAGAAAATGTATTAATGCCAGGAGACCCTCTACGTGCAAAATACATAGCAGAAAATTTTTTAACGGATGTAAAAGAAATAAATAAAATTAGAAATATGTTAGGTTACACAGGTTATTATAAAGGAAAAAGAGTTACAGTAATGGGTAGCGGTATGGGTATTCCAAGTATTGGTATTTATTCATACGAACTATATACATTTTATGATGTAAAAAATATAATAAGAATAGGTACAGCAGGAAGTTTAAATAAAGATATTAAAATTATGGATTTAGTATTAGCAAAAAATTCTTACTCACCATCAAGTTTTGCATATGTATGGGGTAAAGATACATCTAATTTATTAAATTCTTCTAACCAACTTAATAACCAAATAATTAGTACAGCAAAAAAATTAAATATTAACTTAAATTATGGTACAATTCTCACAGCAGATGTATTTACAGTTTATGCAAACATAGACCATATATTAAATAAAATACCAAAACATTTAAATATACTTGCTAATGAAATGGAAGCATTTGGACTATTTCACGTAGCAAATCTATGTAATAAAAATGCAACATGTTTAATTAGTATAGTAGATAGCATATATGATAAAAATATGGTATCAGAAACTGACAAAGAAAAAAACTTAAATGACATGATACTATTAGCACTAGAAAGTATTTAAAAACATATTTGCAATAACACAAATATGTTTTAATTTTAGATTTTTTTGAAATAACATATCTTAAAATTATTAATCAAAACCTCCAATAAACAAATTGACCAGAGAAAATCTCTAGTCAAAATTTTTTAAGTGCCATTTAGAGCTGGCTTCACTCGCTTTATTAAGTGCCATTCAGAGCTGGCTTCACTCACTTTATTAAGTGCCATTTAGGGCTGGCTTCACCCACTTTTTTAC
>CAKORH010000063.1 GCA_934101235.1 uncultured Bacilli bacterium
GGATTACTATCATATTCATTAACTAAAGCAGTAGTTATACCTATTTTAGCTTCACCATTAATATCAATTAATTTTGCATAACAATTAATGTCTTTACCATTTCTACTAACTAGAAACGTAATCTTATCTCCTACTTTTTTACTAGTAATATATTTTTGCATATTACTAAAAGTAGTAAACTCTATATTATCATATTTTAAAATATTGTCAAATAATTCTAAATCTGTATCAGATTTTTCATATATATAAGTAATATAATTATTACTTTTAACAATACTATAATCAATATTAGCTTTTTTAAATGCAACCATATATGCATTACTTATACTTTCTTCTAAATAATAATGATCTATTTTTAATGTTTCATTTATATCTTTATCTTCATCATACGTAATATCTTCATTTTTTACTACATCCCATTCCGGCATTACTTTAGCTAATAAATATGTTGGAATTGTACCCTTTACTAAACTAACATATGTCATATTAATACTACCTTTAGTTTCATATATTTTATCATTACTTTCTATTCTATTATCTAAATTAATTAAACCACCAGGTGTATATATACTTACACCAATCTTAACATTAAATAATAAATATATAATAACTAATATTAATATTCCTTTATAATTTTCTTTAATAGTTTTCTTTATTTTATCTTTCATAACAATCACTAATATATTATATCAAAATATAATGAATTTATTAAGAAAAAAATAATATATTTTATTATGAAATCTTTTATAACTAAATTATCTATTATTATATTTTTTATTTTAATTTTCATAAAAAAAGATATTATGTATTATACAATATATAGTAGTACTTTATTATGGTTTAAAAAAATAGTACCAAATATATTACCTATGTTTATAATATCTTCTTTAATAGTATCTAGCAATTTAATATATGATATATGTAATATATTTGGTAAACCTTTTAAAAAAATATTTAAAGTATCTATTTATGGATTTTATGTATTTATTTTAAGTTTATTTACTGGTTCTCCTTCTAATGCTAAATATATTTTAGATTTAAAAGATAATAATTTAATAAGTAAAAGTGAACAAGATAAATTACTAATGTTTACATTAAACTACAATCCACTATTAATAATATCTCTATTATCTATTTATTTATCTAAAAATAAATCTATTATAGTATTAGTAATTATAATTTTATCAAATATTATTATAGGTGTATTAAATAGAAATATAGAAATAGATGAAATAAATAATATAAATAAATTAAATAAAATAAATTTATCAAGTATTATAAAGAATACAATTGATACATTATTTATGATACTTGGTACTATAATATTTTTTAATATATTAATAAATGTTATTCCCATAAATAACACACTTATTAAAAATATAATAAACGGAATATTAGAAATTACAACAGGATTAAAAGGTATAGGATATTTAAAAATATCAGAAAATTTAAAAATATTATTAAGTATTATTTATTTATCTTTTGGTGGATTATCAATTCATACACAAATAAAAAGTATCTTACCAGATACTAATTACAAAATGTTTTTAAAAGGCAGAATAACTTGTTTAATTTTATCTATAAGTCAATATTTACTATTCCATAGTATGAAATTAATATAGTATAATCCTTTTCATCATCACCTATAATAGGTATTGTTATTTTTAACAAACGATTAACAGAACTTTCAGTTTTTTTATTATCACTCCATTTAATAGAAACAAGTTCACCTTCTAGATTTTTTTCACCTTCTATATTTATAAACATATCATTTTTAATATTTCCAGTGGCATCATTTACATTATTATCAGCAAACTTTGGTAATAATCTCGTAGTTTTTGTATTACCATGAATATAAGATATAGCATAACTTTCTCTAGTTTTATGATAATATATTCCCAAAAATGCTTCATCACTACCAAATTTAAATTTCAAACACTCTACTGCTTGATTTTTTAGATCATCAGGTAATTTATAATTTGTATAAAAAGATTTTATTATATCTACCTTTGATGATGAATCTACCTTTGGACATTTAGTTATTGTTACACTATTAGAATTTTTTAAATCTTCTTCTATATTTTTTAATATTAATGATTTATTTATAAGATATGTAGAATTAACTTCACTTTCTGTATTCATATCTTTAACAGAAATAAGTAAAGTAAATAAAAATATTAATACTATAGATACTAAAACTATACTTATAATTATTTCAATTAATGTTATTCCTTTATTATTTAACTTCATATTACCACTCCAAGCTAGCAATGTATGTTTCTTTTAATTTTGATGCTTCATCAGTTTTACCATAAAAATACTTATCTTGATAATTAACATCTTTAGCATTTTTTTTATATTCTACAACTAATAATGTTGAATCATTATCAACATCTACTCTTCTTAAATAATCAATTGTATATGCATCAAAATTTTTAAAAATATCATTTTCTAATGTACCATCTGATTTAAACTTTACAGCATATATTTTTGAAATATTGTACATATTTATAGCATTTTCTAATTCTAAAAAACTACTCGCTTCTGCACCGATATTAATAAAACCATCACTACTTAAATTATTTATATTAGTCTTTAATGTTTCATTGCTTTTTATTATATTTTTTACCCAATAAGTCATATAAATATATTCACTTGTATCATATTTATTTTCTGATTTTATTTTAGATAATATTTTATAATATGAAGAAAAAATAGTTAAAAGAGCAACTGATACTACTACAATAACTACAATTGTTTCCATTAATACAAAACCTTTTTTATTCATAACATCAACTCATCTCTTCTAAATATAATATACTACTGCCAGGAGGTGGAGTTAATCCTGTACATTTTCTAAAAGGATTTTTTTCTTCATTTCTGTCATAAAAAAATTTTTCTTTTGCATCACTTTCACCATCACTTATTCCTATTATGCAATCAAAATCAGATTTACCTTCTGCTTTACATGGTGTCTGTATTTCTTTTACGGTAAATGGTTTGATTGTTGCACCACAGCTATCATGCTCATATAAATATACTACACTTCCTAATGGAATATCATTAATAGCAAGTTCATTATTTAAATCTGTTTTTATACCATTTTCTATAGTATTTAATAATACTTTATCTTGTAAATAATCAGCTACAATAGTTAAGAATAATGTAACAAATATTAAAAAAAATGAATATATTAAACTTGTTGCAATAAAACCTTTATTATTCATAACTAACCCTTCTTTACTATATAAAGTATATAATATTTTATATTATTTTACAATAAAAAATACACATCTTAATAAACAATTAACTCTTATTAAAATGTGTTCAAATATTTACTAATCATATATAAATTTATATTAATTACTTCATACTTTTTTTATTTATTTCATACATTATTATACTACTTGCAATACTAGCATTTAAACTTTCACATTTACTATTCATAGGAATATACACATACTTATCACATATATTCAAAATATCTTCACTTATACCATTACCTTCATTACCAATTATAAATGCATATTTATCTACATCAATATCTTTTATATCTATACCATTATCTACTTTAGTACCAATAATTTCATATCCTTTTTCTTTTAATTCATTTATTGAATCAATTAAATTTCTCTTAATAATATTTATATTAAATAACATACCTTCACTAGCACGTAATACTTTTTCATTATATAAATCTACTGTATTATCTCCTAATATAATAGTATCTATATTAAATGCTACTGCACTTCTTATTATAGTTCCTAAATTACCAGGATCTTGTAATCCATCTAATAATATTACATTACCAAATATATTTTTACTTTCCTCTTTTTTAACTACAGCAACTACTCTAGGAATTGTATTTAAATTACTTAATTTACGCATAACATTTTCTTTAACATATATTACATCACCATATATATTTTCTTCATTTTCTAATAAAAATATTTCTACTACTAAATTTCTTCTTTGTGCTTCCAAAACTAAATGTTCAGTTGATACTAAATACATATTAGTTTCATCTCTATATTTTTTTTGTAATAATTTATTATACTTTTTTATTTTTTCATTATTAATAGACTCAATCATAACCATTTATATCCATTGCATTTGAAATATTATAATCATATTTTAACGCAAGCTTTTTTTCACTTTCTTCTCTTCTTTTTTTATACTCATTAGTAGTTGGTGATAAAATCTCAGTACTTTTTATATTTGATTCTCTTCTATCCATCAAATTCCTAAATGCCTTTAATCTATCTTTTTTACTTAAATTCATAAAATATCCTTTCTATTTCAATCTTTTTCTTGCTAATTTATAATATGGATAGTATTTTTCTACTTCATTCCAAAAACTTTTACTATGATTCATGTATTTAAAATGACATAACTCATGTATAATAACATAATCTATTAAAGTTATATCCTTATGTATTAATTCCGTATTTAAAGTTACTGTCATACTAGACTTATTACATACACCCCATCTTGTTTTCATAGTTCTTACTCTTAATCTAAATTCTGGTAGATTATCAAATTGTATTTTAATACTATTTAATCTTTGATTAAATATATTAATACATATCTTTTTTAAATATTCTTCTATTTTATCTATAGATGGTCCATATATAATATCTTCATCTATTAAAATTTTTTTATCATATACATACTTCATTTTATTACCTAAATAATATATATATCCATCTTCTACTTCTTTAGACAACATATTATTATACATTTTAATAATATCTTTTTTATTTTTTAATATTAATTTTTCTATATAAGAGTTAGTACATAATATATTACAACTTATATATAATTTTAAATCTTCTTTTACTCTAAAATATATATTTTTTATTTTCTTTCTATTTATTATTACATCTAAAGTAATATCATCAAGTGTTATTTTCATTCTTCTCCATTTTTATTTTTAAATTGTATTATTATTGGAGTACCAACTAAATCAAAAGATTCTCTTATTTTATTTTCTAAATATCTTTCATAACTAAAATGTACTAATCCTTTATTATTTACATTAAAAGTAAATTTAGGAGGTTTATTACCACTTTGATTAACAAAATATATTTTTAATCTTTTTCCTTTATAACTAGGAGGCATATGTAACATATAAGCTTCTCTTATACAATCATTTAATGCACTTGTTTTTATTTCTTTTGTATATGATTCATAAGCTTTTATTACTTTAGGCATAAGTGTATGTATTCTAGCTTTAGTCTTAGCACTTAAGAATACTATTTCTGCATATGGAATAAATTGAAAATTATTTCTTATATTTTTTATCCATTCTTTCATAGATTTATCTTTATCTATTACTGTATCCCATTTATTTACAACAAGTACAATAGCTTTACCAGCATCTATTGCATAACTTACAATATGCTTATCATGTTCTATAATTCCCTCTTCAGCATTAATTACAACTACACATACATCACTACGTTCAATAGATTTTAAACTTCTTATTAAACTATACTTTTCAATACTTTCATATACTTTACCTTTTTTTCTCATACCAGCAGTATCTATTATAGTATAATCTCTTTTTTCATAAGAAAACTTAGTATCTAAAGAATCTCTAGTAGTACCAGCAATATCACTTACTAAACATCTATCTTCATTTAAAATTGCATTAACTAAACTACTTTTACCAACATTAGGTCTACCTATTATAGAAAATCTTAAAGTAGAATCATTTTCTTCAGTAGTATATGGATTAAAATCTTCTGTTATCATATCCAATAATTTATCTATACCTCTTTTATGACTACCAGATATCATAACCATATTATCTAATCCTAATTCATAATAAGAATAAATATTATCCTCATGTTTTTTATCATCTATTTTATTTATTGCTACTATAACTTTTTTATCACATTTTAATAAATTATCTCTAATCTTATAATCATTAAGCGTTAAATCTTCTCTACCATCAACAACAAATACTATTACATCACTTTCAGAAATAGCCATATCTGCTTGTATCTTTATTGATTCATTAAAATCTTTAACTTCTAAATCTATTCCACCAGTATCTATTAAATTAAAACTTTTATCTTTATAATTTACTACTCCATATATTCTATCTCTTGTTA
>CAKORH010000064.1 GCA_934101235.1 uncultured Bacilli bacterium
ATTCTCAATTAATTGATAAATATAAGGTTCCACAAGATAATTATTTGAAACAATTAGATTATTTTAATAGTTTAAATATGCCTTATTATATTAAATATACATTTACTAATTTTTTTATGCAAGATGATAAGATGGACTTTGTAGCATATAATAATTTTATAGAATTGGGAAGTGGAGATAATAATTTAAAAGCATATGATTTATCTACTGTTTTGCTAGGAATAGAACTTTTAAAAAATGAAATGGATCAGTATAAAGATAATAAATTAACAAAAACTAGAAAATTTGTTAGAAACAATTTAGAAGATGTACAAAAAGTATTAAATAATTTTATAGTAGATAGAAATAATTTAAGAGATAAAAAATTAAAATTTGATAAAAATATAAAACGTAAAAAGAATATTTTACAAGAATTAAAAAATGATATTATTAATAATAAATATATTGATATATCTAAATTAGAAAATAGTATAGATGATAAAAAATTATTGTGTGGTTTAATTATTTATGAAAATGATTTTCTTAATAGTAGTTATGATAAAGAATTAGAAAATAATAAATATTTAAAAGAAAATGAATTAAGTACTAAAGAAAAAATACTTAAACAATATAAATTTGATATTAATCCAAATAAAATAGTAATTAATAATGAAGAGTTAAGTAATATTTTACAAAAAATAAATAATGTAATTCCTAAAATAAAAGAGTATACTAATATAACTATATGTATTATAAATAATATATGTTATTTTGATTTAGATAAAATATTAAGTTTATTATTAAATAATCATATAACATTAGAATTTATATTAGATAATATAAGTGAGTTATCTAATAAAACTATACTTGATAATTTCTTTGATAATATTAATTTATTGTTACAATATAATATAAATATAAAAAATGTTATAAAGTATGATGAAAATATATTATTTTATTCTAATAAGAATTTGAATGATATGTTAAATATTTATTCAAAATATTTAATAAATTTTAGTGGTGATTATATTAATTTTGAATTTTTAAAATATGACTTATCTTATATTATAGATAAATTTATAGAAATAGGAGAATATGATTTAATTAAAAATAATCCATCTTTGATTAATAAAGAGTCTTTAAATATAATTAATAGAATAATTGTATTTAAAAATTTAGGTAATGTAATAGTTAATGAACAAAATAAATTAAGAGGTAGTCTTAGAAAAGAAGAAAATTTTATATTAACTAATAATGAAATAAATGAAATAGTTATAACAAATTATGAAGAATTAATGGATGATATGATATTTGATATTTTATCTAGTGAAGAAATTGTGAATGTAGTAGAGGTAGATTTAACTTTTATTGATAAATATTTAATATCTAACATATATTATGATTTTGATGGAGTTGTAATATCTAAAAATAAAATAGAAAAAAATATGAATATGTTATTATCTAGTGATATGAAAGATAAATATTCATATAATGAATTATTATATTACTCAATTATTTATAATTATCCAAAATTATTAACTGAAGAGGATATTAGTAATTTAAAAAGAATAGTCTTTTCTAGTAAAATACTTATGAAATAGACTTATTCTTTTTATTTATTCCAATCATAGAACCAAAACAACCAGAGAATATAATTATAATATAATAAATTAAAGAATTAATATTAATACTAACTCTAAATATTAAAGATAGTAGTAACATAAATATTATTGATATAGTAGATATTAGAAGACCATTTAAATATCCTTTAGAATTACTATTAATTCCAGTTATGAAACCTATTATTAGCATAAGAATAGAACTTATAATTATAATTATTATTCTGTTCATATGTATATTAAATAAGTTAAATATAGTAAGTATACCTGGAATTATAAGTAAAGATATAAAAAATATTATAAATGATTTTAAATATTTAAAAAGAATAGTCATTATTATCACCTAATAAATACTATTCTTTTTATTTTATTTTATAACCATATTTGCTACTTTACTATAACTTCTAAGTAATGGACCACTTCCTAATTTAGTTCCTCCAAAGTATCTAATAACAACTATTAAATGATTATTTAAATTATTTCTTTCAAGTACATTTAAAAGTGGGGTACCACATGTTCCACTAGGTTCTTTATCATCTGTCTTTTTAGCCATATTATTAAATTTATATGCATATGGAAAATGTTTAGCTTTTTTATGTTCTATTTTTAAGTTATTTAATATATTATTTACTTCCTCTATGTTATCTATTTCATATAATAAACTAATAAATTTACTTTTTTTTATTTCTAAATTGCCACTACTAATAAGTTTCATAATATCACCTATAAAATAATATATCATAAATACTTGTCAAAATAAAAAAAATATAATAAAATAATAATATATTAAGTGATGACGAATGTGGAAAATTCTGAGCTATATAAAAAAAGAGACCAAAGTAGGGTGGAACAGCGACTATTTGCCCCTATGATTAAGTCTCTTTTTTTGATTTGAAAAGGAGGATGAAAGTTGAAAGTTTTTATAGCAAGTTCAGCTAATGAAATGATAGATGAAAAATATATAACTTTGGCTAGTGATATATCTTTAATATTTGCAAAAAGAAATTTTGATTTAATGTTTGGTGCTGCTAATTATTCTATGATGGGAGCATGTTATAGAACATTTATTAAATATAATAGAACTGTTTATGCATGTACAGTACCTAAATATATAAAGGATTTTAGAAAGTTGAAAAAAGCGAAATGTATAAAAGCATCTGATACTTTAAGTAGATTTAGAAAACTATATAGTAAAAGTGACTTTATAGTAATTTTGCCAGGAGGTATAGGGTCTTTAGCAGAATTTAGCAGTGCTGTTGAAGAATATAGAGCAAGTGGTGGAAATAAAAGAATAATATTATTTAATTATGATGGATATTATAATGGGTTAATTACTTGGATGAAAGAAAATATTGAAACAGGTTTCTTTGTAGATGATTTATCTGATTGTTATGATATAGTAAGTGATATTAGTGAATTAGAAAATATTGTAGATAATTATAGAAGAAATCATAATTTATCAAAAAGAATTGAAAGAAAAGGTGATATATAAAATGAAAATGGAAGATATAGTTAATTATTCTAAACAATATGGATTTATATTTCAAGGAAGTGAAATATATGGAGGTTTATCAAATACTTGGGATTACGGTCCATTGGGAAAAGAGTTAAAAGAAAATTTAAGGCGTGCTTGGTGGAAAAAGTTTATACAAGAAAATCCATATAATTACGGATTAGATGCTGCTATTTTAATGAATCCAAATGTATGGGTTGCAAGTGGACATGTAACTAGTTTTGCAGATCCATTAATGGATTGTAAAAAATGCAAATCTAGATATAGAGCAGATAAATTAGTTGAAGATTTTACTAATGGTAAAGAAACTGGAGATGGATGGGATAATAAAAAATTAGAAAACTTTATTAAGGATAATAATATTGTTTGTCCTAAATGTGGTAGCAATGACTTTACTGATATTAGAAAATTCAATTTATTATTTGAAACTCATATTGGTGTTACAGATGATTCAAAAAGTATTTGTTATTTAAGAGGAGAAACAGCACAAGGTATTTTTACAAATTTCTTAAATGTACAAAGAAGTATGAGATTAAAATTGCCGTTTGGAATAGGACAAACTGGTAAAAGTTTTAGAAATGAAATAACTCCAGGGAACTTTATATTTAGAACTAGAGAATTTGAACAAATGGAATTAGAATTTTTCTGTAAACCAGGAACAGATTTAGAATGGTTTGGATATTATAAAAATTATTGTATGGACTTTTTAAAGAGTTTAGGAATAAAAAAAGATAATTTAAGATTTAGAGATCATAAAAAGGAAGAATTATCATTTTATAGTAAGGCAACGACTGATATAGAATATTTATTTCCAATGGGATGGGGAGAATTATGGGGGATAGCTGATAGAACTGATTATGATTTGTCAGTTCATATGGAACATTCAAAGCAAGATTTAAGATACTTAGATCCAGAAACTAATGAAAAATACATTCCATATGTTGTAGAACCAAGTTTAGGTTTAGATAGATTATTCTTAACTGTATTATGTGATGCAATGGATAAAGAAAAATTAGATAATGATGATACTAGAGAAGTATTAAGATTAAAACCATTTTTATCTCCAATTAAAGCAACTATATTACCACTTATGAAAAAATATCATTCAGAAAAAGCAATGGAAGTTTATTCTAAATTATGTAGTGAATTCTATGTAACTTATGATGATGCAGGTAGTATAGGTAAAAGGTATAGAAGATGTGATGCAGTTGGTACTCCATTTGCGATAACAATAGATGATGAAACGTTAGAAACTAACTTAGTAACTGTACGTGATAGGGATACTATGGAACAAGTAAAAATAAATATAAATGATTTAAAAAATTATATTAATGAAAGAATTAAATTTTAGTTCTTTTATTGCCCAGTAGCCAAGTGGTAAGGCAGTGGACTCTGACTCCATGATTTCGTTGGTTCGAACCCAACCTGGGCAGCCATATGCTAAATTAGCTCAATTGGTAGAGCAACTGAATCGTAATCAGTAGGTTGCGGGTTCAATTCCTGCATTTAGCACCATGCCCTTTTAGTTAAGTGGTATAACATAACCATGGTAAGGTTAAATGGTAAGTTTGATTCTTACAAAGGGCACCAGATTTGATTGTTACTCGAACTTTTAAGAGTTCGAGTTTTAAAGTACCTAATTTTATATTATAATAGTTATTATTAATTGATTCAGTTAGAAGTGGTAATTACACCAGTATTGATGATTTTGTAAAAGATTATGATGATTTATTTATTTGTTTTTGATTCAGATAATTTTGTTTTATCATTATTATATTATATAATTTTATATTGAAAAGGGTGGTACTTATGAAAATAAATTATTCAGATGAACAAGTTTTAAAAGAAGCAATAATAATGACAAATGATACTAAGAAAACAGCAGATATTGACTCATACGAATTAAATATAATAAAAGATGTAATAAAGAAATATTCAGAAATAATAAATTTAGTTGGTGAAGTACAATTTACACCGGAGAGTTATGGTATAAATAGTGAAAGAATGACTTATGGTAAAATGTTATTTAAAGAAGCTGATGTTAATCAATTAAAAGAATTTGATAGAACAATATTAAGTGTATTATTATATTTTTATATTAAAGATAATAGATATGATAAATTTGTTGAACAGCAATCAGGTAATAATAGATTATCAAGAGAGATGTTTAATGAAATGAGAAACTTTGTATTGAGTAATTTTGATACAACTGAAAAAGAAAATTTGTTATTATATTACGTAGTAATAAATGATTTAGGTAAAAGTCAAAAAATAATAGATATTTTAAAAAATAAAGGAATCGAAACAGTTAATCATGATTTAGTTCTAAATTATTTGTTGCAATATAATATGTTACCCTCATTAAATAATTTTGGTGAAGAAAACAGACAAAATTTAATAAATGTTTTAAATAATGGTATTAACTTTGGTCAATTTATTCAAGGAGAATGTGTTGATTATAGTTTTAATAAATTACAAAATCTATCATCATTCGAAAAAATATTAATGTTAACAGAAGCAATGCTTGATATTGGAGGAGTATTAGGACATATTAACAACCAAAATGGTAGTGCAGTTTTAAATCAATCTACTGTTGATAATTTTATGACTGCTTCTAAAATACTATCTACATCAATGGAATCAATAAAAATATTTAATGAGTTTTTAATTCAAAAAGCTAATAAAATGCAAATTGGTGTAGAAAATCCTGATGTTAGAAAAACAATAACAAGATTATGTTTAATGATGAGATTAAGTAATCAAAATGATATTAAAATTGTAAAAGATGAAATTTTAAGTAATTTAGAACAGTATAGAACTTTAATTTACGAGTTTAATCAAAGTGGATATGATAATCAACCTGCTATTCTTTTATATTATTCACCGGCGTTGCTTAATAATGCTTATGGATATTTCATGAAAAATAATTCACAAAACC
>CAKORH010000065.1 GCA_934101235.1 uncultured Bacilli bacterium
AGTAAATGTTGCTGTTTTAAATCCTAATAATGCAATTACCGCTATCATAAATCCTAAGAACATACTTCCTGTATCGCCCATAAATATACTTGCTGGATTAAAATTATAGTATAAGAATCCCAATGTAGAACCTAGCATTATTAAGCATAATACAAAACCTAAGCCTTCTGTTCTTCCTAATAAAATTGAAATTGCTATTATAGTCATAAAGTATATTGAACTTATTCCAGCAGCTAAACCATCCAATCCATCTATTAAATTAATAATATTTATACATCCTACTATTATAAGTATAGATAACGGGTATGCCCATATATCTAAATTTATATACATTCCAAATAATGTTAAATCTGTTAAATATATTTTTCCATAAAATACTAGAATAATTGCTACTATAATTTGTCCCCATAATTTAGTAGTTGCTTTTAATGGTTTAATATCATCCATTATACCTAATAATATAATTAATATACCTCCAATAAGTATTGATATCATTTGTGTAGTAATAGGTGCAAAAAACATATATCCGATTAGAAATGATATAAATATTGCTAATCCTCCTAATCTTGGCATAGGTTTTTTATGTACTTTTCTTTCATTTGGTATATCTATTGCATTTATATGATGTGCTATATCTCTTACTAACGGTACAAGCATTAAACTTGATATAAATGTAATAAGTATGATATAGAATATATTTACTCCATTTACAGATATATTCATATTTTCACTTCCTCATTTATATTATAGCTATATTATTTAGTAAATACTATTTATTTTTCTTTTTTTTACAAGTTATGGACAAAAAAACAAAGCATTAATTTGCTTTGTCTGTTTCTTCCATTAAGTCTCCAACCATATGCATGTAGTTATTTGTGAAGTCTATTAAAATAGTTTGTTTAAATTCACTTTCATCTAATGCAGATAAATATGTTTCTCCATCTTCTACTTCTTCCATGAATACTTCATATTCAGTTGTAGGATTTCCAGTATTATTATCTATTTTTACTGCAAAGAAATATTTTATACCTTCTATAACTGTTTCATCCAATAATGCATATTGTGTATTATCTTCCAATGTTACTAGTGTATCTTTTTCCATATGTTCTCCTTTTTTACATTTTTACTATTTACTATATGTTATATTTTCTTCGATGTCATTATCTTTTGACGTTTGTTTTAATCGTTGTATTTCTTCAATTAATTTTTCGATTTGCTGATCTTTTAAAACAATTTGTTCTTGCAGTGAAGATATTTTTTCTTGTACTTCATTTTTGAAATTTTCTAATTGTTCTTTTTTACTTTCATGTGTTATATTTTCAACTTTTGGGTCTATTTTTCTTTCTTGTTTTTCATTATTATCAATTGTTTTATTTTTTTCAGTTATAATTCTATAGCCATCTTCTGGTATTTCAATTATATTTTCTGGTTGTTTTCTCTTTTTAATACTATTTTGAATCTTATTTTTTACAGATTTACCTATGTTATATAATGCACCGCCTATTCCTGCTGCTCCACCCGCTGCTGTTAGTCCAGTAATTGCTGTAATTAAATTTGCTGATCCTGCTTTATATAATGCTTCTGCACCCATAGCTCCTGACAATGTGTATGATCCTGACATTCCTTCAAATACGTATTTTCCACCTTTAATGCCTTTTGCTAATCCTACATTTATTCCATGTAAACTTTCTAAAGTTGATGCATTCCATCCTAGTGTTTTTCCAACCCACCATAATGAACTATTAATCATCATATGAGTTATCGGAATATTCCATAACATTAATGTTGTTAAAGCCAAGCCTAACCCAATTGTTACTAGTTTGTGTTCTTTCATCCAATTTAATGCTTTTTTTGCTTTTACTTTTAATTTTGATTTAACTGGAGGTTTTCCTTCAATTTTCTTTATTTCTTTTTTTGGTATTGTAATTTCTTTTGGTTCTAAATCGTCAGTATTAGGAATATTTTTTACATTTAATCCTAAACCATGTATATTAAAATTATTATCTAAATTAAGATCAGGATTTATTATTTTTGCACGTGCATTTAAATAAGGAACTATATATTTATTTTGCAATCCTAAATTATTAGTATAATTATTTATATCAATTAACCAATTTTCATATTCTTTTTGTTCTGGTTGTTTAATTATATTTTCCATTGTTTCTATTAATGTATTAAATTTTAAACTAGAATCTTGATTTACATTAATTTTATCATCAATATATTTTTTTGATAATACTATTCTTTCTTTTTCTTTCCAAATATATTCTCCTTGGGATTTATCTGTTTTGTAAGATGTTTTCATGTAATTCATCATTTGTTTTTTTGTTTCTAGTAGAATACTATTAACTTCTAAATTTTCGCTTTCATATAATTTTGCATAATCCAATATAGTTTGTTCTCTTTTTTCTATTAAATCTAACTTTTCTTCTACTGTTGTAGCTTTTTTTAATTTTTGTTCAAATAATTCTTGTTCATAATAATATAATTGCATTACAAATGAATTTGCCATATTTAGTATTTCTTGCAACTCTTCTTTTGGAGTAGAAGCTGTTAATGTCTCTTTTATTTTTTCTAATGATTTTTCTGTTCTTGCTCTTAGGCTATCATCATAATCTTCTATTTTTTCGTTATCAATAATTATATCATTATCATTTATGTTGTCTTTTTCTGAGTATTCAATTGGTTCATTATTATTTATTTCAAGATTATTATCTTCAGGTATGTCTACTTCATTTTCATTATTTGAATCAATTATAATCTCATTATTATCTTTCATTTCATTTTCAGGTAAATTGATTATGTCAACATTTTCATTATTATCAATATTATTTCTAACTTCTTCTATATTATTTTCTGGCAAATTCATTTCAGCGGTAGCATTAATTTTTGATGTTATAAAATTAGCTTTATTTTCATATTTTTCGATTTTTTCATATAATTCATCTAATTCTTTTTGTTCTTCTTTAAACTCACCGTTTACAACGTTGTCTCCCATATCCATTGCACCGTTCATTCTGTCGTATAAATCATTATATTTTTCTTTTAATTCTTGGTAATCTTTAATGTCTGAAATTAATATTTCTTTTCCATCGATTGTTTCAGTTTTTAATGCCAAAGTAGCTTTAGTTTCTAAATCGTTTAATTCTTTTTCTAATTCATTTAATTTTTCATTATAATCTAAATTAGCATCCACAACATTATCACCATAATCGTTAGCACCATTAGTTAAATCATAGTAATAATTATATTCTTCTTTTAATTTATTATAATTATCTAAATCACTTTCTAAAATATATTTATTATCTACTAAAGTGATTTTTGTATCAGTTAAAGATTTATATTCTATTTCAGATATTCTTTTTTCTATATTATTTAGTTCTGCTTTGGATTCATAATCACCATTAACTATATTGTCTCCATAATCATTTGCACCTTCGACTATATCATATAATCTATTATACTCATTTAATGCATTTTCGTATTCTTCTACTAACTCATCAGATATTAATTTACCATTTATAACTTTACTCATACAAAATCACTCTTTTCTATTTTTATTTTATCATATTTTTCTTTATTTACAATCATTAATTAATTTTTCAAATATAATTGGACATTTACTTTCTATTATAATATTTTTATTTGTTATAGGATGTTTGAACATTAAATAATTTGCATGTAAACACATTCTTCTTATAGGATTCTTTTTACTGTCATATTTTTTATCTCCTACTATTGGATGTTTTATATCTTTCATATGTACTCTTATTTGATTTTTTCTTCCAGTCAATATTTCTATGTCAAGTAAACTATATTCTTTTTTAGATATTATAGGTTTATATTTTGTGATTGCTAACTTTCCATTATTATCATTGGTACTATAAGTATATAATGTTTTTGTTTCTTTCAAATAATTCTTTATTATACCTTCTTTTTTTACTTTTCCTTCTACTAATGCTATATATTTTCTTATTGTTTTATTCCAATTATATTGTAGTTTTCTTTTTATTTCTTCTTGTTTTGCAAATAATATTATTCCACTAGTATCTTTATCTAATCTATGTACAATAAAGATTTTATTAGATTTATGTTGTTTTTTTACATAATCTGATACTTTTCTATAAAGAGTATTATCTTTTTCTTTATTAGTACCTATAGTTAATAATCCTGAAGGTTTATTAACTATAATAATATATTTGTCTTCATATAATATTTCTAATTTTTCGTTTTTTTTCATATTAATCACGAGTTTATATTATCAAATATATTATTATTTAACAAGAAATAGTGTATAATTATTTTAGAAAGTGAGATTTTTATGAGTAGAAATAAAAAGAAGTTAAATAAAAGTATTTATATAGGATTAATTATTATATTTATTGTGTGTTTAGTATTTTTTTCTTATAAAATTATTTTAAATATTAAAGATAAAAACAATATTAAAAATCAAGAAAAAGACTTGAATAAAATAATTGATATTGTTGAAATAGAAAATGGAGAAAATATAAATCCTCCTTCTGATAAAGAAGATATTTATTGGAAATTTTTAAAATATAGTATGATTGATGTTAATATTGAAGATTTAAAAAAAGTAAATAATGATATTAATGGATGGATATTTGTTAATAATACTAATGTTAATTATCCAATTGTACAAAGTAATGATAACGATTATTATTTAAATCATCAATTGGATAAAAAGTATAATAGTGCTGGTTGGATATTTATGGATTATAGAAATAATAATATTATGAACAATAATAAGAATACTATTATATATGGGCATGGATTATATAATAATGCATTATTTGGTTCTTTAAAAAATACAATAAAGGACACGTGGTATAAAAATAATAATAATTTAGTTATTAAAAGTGTGGATAATAGTTATAGTTATTTATGGCAAATATTTAGTATTTATACTATACCTACTACTAGTGATTATATTATTACTGATTTTAATAATGATGATGAATATGTTAATTTTTTAGATTTAATTAGTAATAGAAGTATTTATAATTTTAATGTTAATTTAAATAAAGATGATAAGATTATAACTTTATCTACTTGTTATAATAGTAATACTAAATTAGTTATACATGCTAAATTAATAAAACTAGCTAATCGCTAGTTTGTTTTTTATATTTATTATTAAGTTCTTTATTCATTAATACTTGTCTATATCCTTTAAAAGCATCAAATATTATTACTTCTATTTCTTCTCTTTTTAATTTACAATTTGTTGTTGCCATCATAGAAGCAATACCATGAATAATTAACCATGTATTAATATATATTTGTTTTGATGATGCTTCACTTAATCCTGTTGATTTTATTATACTTTCTGTATATTTTTTACCTTGTTCATTTTGTGCCATTTCTAATATATTATTATATTTAGAATTTGATGACATAAATAAAAATTTGAATAAATTCTTTTCTTTTCCCGCAAATTCTATATATGAGAGTCCCATACCTATAAATGGCACTTTATGATTTTCACCATTACTAATATATTTTGATTGTATTTCATATATATCATCGTATACCGTATTTTTTAAATCTTCCATATTTTCAAATATTCTAAATATTGGTTGTGTAGAACAATTACATACTTTTGCTAGATTTCTTGCTGATAATTCTTCTATACCTTTGTCTCTTATTATTTTTATTGAACCTTTTATTAAGTCTTCTTTTTTTATTTTTGGTGTAGCACTCATATTTATCTCCCCTTTAAATAACAAGTGTTATTACACTTTAATATTACCATAACTACTGGATTTGTCAACAAAATTTTAAAATTAGCACTTTATGTTGACAAGTGCTAATTTAGTGATATAATATGTATATTCTTTTGATAAGGAGGGAT
>CAKORH010000066.1 GCA_934101235.1 uncultured Bacilli bacterium
ATAGATGATGAAATTAATTCAATTAAAGAAAATATTGAATATCAAAGTGACGATAAGATTTATATTTACAATATTTATTCTAAAGGTAGTGCTTTAGTTAAACAAGAAATTATTATTGATAAAATTAAGTTAGTTATTGAAGGTGAAACTAGTGGTAATATTACTCTTTTAAATGATGATAAAGTAGTACTTACTGGTAGTTATGATAAAGATAAATTGAATTTAAGTGTTAGTGATGATGGCATGAATTTTGATTTAAATTTAACTTCTAGTGAAGATATATCTAAAGATAAAGTTGATGCTAATTATAATATAGTTATAAAAATTAAATCTGATGAAGATGAATTTGAAGTTAGTGCAAATGTAAAACTTAATATAAATAAAGAGAATAGTATACCAAAAATAGATGTTAGTAATGCTAAAAATATATCTGATATAACAAATGAAGAAACTGAAAATATTTTTAATAAATTGAGTGAAATTCCTATGTTAGAACCATTTTTTAATAAGTTTAAGAGTTTAGGAGATGTTGATTATGATTCAGATAATGATTATGAAATAGATAATTGTTCACCTGGAATGAATTGCCAATCTTCGACTATTTATAAAAATACAATAGATGATAGTGATTTTGGAATTTAGGACTAATAATTATTAGTCTTTTTTCTATAATTATATTATAATTGATATGAGAGTGATTTTATGAAAAAGTTTGTTTTGTTTATTTGTTTTCTTTTTATACCTATTAATGTTTTTGCTATAGATATAGATAGTAAAAGTGGTATAGTATATAATCGTAATAATGATGAGATATTATTTGAGAAAAATATTAATGATAGATTACCTATAGCAAGTTTGACTAAGATAGTTACTACTATAGTTGCTATAGAAAATATAGATAATTTAGATGATACTGTTTTGATAGATAGTGATGATTTGAATTTTTCTAGAGATTATACAAATCTTGAATTAAAAGTAGGAGATGTTATTAGTTATAGAGATTTGTTATATGGTACTATAATGAAAAGTGCTGCTGATAGTTCTTTAGCATTAGCAAATAATGTTTTTGGTAATTATGATAAATTTATAAATAAAATGAATGAATTAGTTAGTAAATTAAAATTAAATAATAGTCATTTTTCTAATCCAATTGGAAAAGATGAAGATAATTATTCTAGTAGTTATGATTTATTAGTTATATTAGATTATGCATTAGATAATCCAATATTTCGTCAAGTTTATACTACTAAGAATTATAAGATAGTTAATTTAGATAAAGAGATAAGTAATAATATAAATGAAGTTATAGAAAAAGAGAATATTATAAATAGTGGTATTAAGTATTTAGGAACTAAGACTGGGTTTACTACTATGAGTGGTTTATCTTTAAGTGGTTTATCTAATATAAATAATAATGAGATAATATGTGTTACTATAGGAGCTAGTGGTGAATATAAAAATTATCAACATTTAAAAGATAATGTTAGTTTATTAAGCTATGTTAAAGATAATTATAGTAATAGATTAGTATTAGAAAAAGATAAGTTAATAGATAATATAAATTATAATAAAAGAGATAAATCATACCAATATAAAGTATTATCTAGAGATAATCATTATTATTATTTAAGTAATGATTTTGATGTTAATTATTTGAAAGTATATTATAATGGATTAGTGAATATAGATAGTAAAAGTATTAAAGAAGGTGAAAAGTTAGGAAGTATTGATGTATATTATAATGATAAAAAAATAGTTAGTGAAGATGTGTTATTTAGTAAAAGTAATATAGTTAGAAGTAGATTTAAGTATGAAAGTATTTTAGTTATAGTTGTTATTGCTATAATAGGGTTATTTATTTTTAGAAAAGATAAGCATAAAAAAAATTGATTTGATATCAATTTTTTTGTGCTTGTACACAAGTGATTGCTATAACACCAACTATATCTAGTTCATTACATCCTCTAGATAAATCATTTATAGGTTTTCTTATGCCTTGTGTTATTGGACCATATGCTTTTGCATTTGCCATTCTTTCAGTTATTTTATATGCAATGTTACCAGCATCTAGATCTGGGAATATTAATATATTTGCATCACCTTTAATTTTTGATGCTGGATATTTAGATGCAGCAATTTCTGGTATTATTGCAGCATCTAATTGTAGTTCACCATCTGCTATTATATTTGGGTATTCTTCTTTAAATATATTAACTGCATCTTTTACTTTGTCTACATCAGAACATTTACTACTTCCATTTGTAGAATGTGATAAGAATGCTATTTTTGGAGTATCTCCAATTAAATCAGTAAATGTTTTTGAAGAAGAATATGCAATATTTGCAAGTTCTATACTTGTTGGATTTTGTATCATACCACAATCAGAATAGATGAATATTCCGTTACTTCCTAATTTTTTATTATCTAATTCCATTAGGAAGAATGCTGATACTATTTTAGAATCAGGTGCAGTTTTTACTGTTTTTAATGCTGCTCTTAATACATCACTTGATGAATGAGTTGCACCAGCAACTAATCCATCAGCGTAGTCCATATAAACTAACATGTCACCGAAATATAAATAATCATTTGTTATGATATCTTTTGCTTCTTCATATGTTAAACCTTTTGATTTCCTTAATTCATAGAATTTATCAATTAATTCATTAGTAATATTACTAGTTAATGGATTGATTATTTTTATTCCATCTAAATTAATATTATTAGATTTTGATAATTTATATATATTTTCTTCTTTTCCTATTAATATTATATTAGCAAAATCTTTTTCTTTTACAATACTTGCTGCTTTTAAAGTTCTTAAGTCATCTGTTTCTACTAAACATATAGTTTTTTTATTTTGTTTAGCTTTTTCTATTAATTTGTCTATTATCATTTAAATCACCATAAAATATTTTATCAAATTTATTTATATAAGTCTATTTATATTTAAATGTTTAGTGTTATAGTTGATAACAATATTAATAAAGTAAAATATATATATATATTGATTATTTTACAAAAAAATTGAAAAATTAGCACTCATATATTGACAAGTGCTAAGCATAATATTATAATGTAGTTAGCACTAAGAAAAAAGGTGTGCTAAAGGAAGTGATTTTGTGGGAGAACGACAAAGTAAACTTTTAAAAGCAATAGTTGAGTCTTATATAAAGAATGTTAAACCGGTTGGTTCTAAGTCTTTATGTAAAAAGTTTAATTGTTCTAGTGCAACTATTAGAAATGATATGAGTTATTTGGAAGAGTTAGGTTTTTTAGAGAAAACTCATACAAGTAGTGGACGTATTCCTAGTGAGAGTGGATATCACTATTATGTAGAAAATTTAATGAGACCTAAAGAAATAACTGGTGAGGATTTATTAAAGTTACAAACTATATTAAATAATAAAGATTTAGTTTTATCGGATGCTATAACTAAATGTATGGAAATAATAAGTGATATTACTAATTATACAAGTATAGTGTTAGGTAAAAATAATGATAATAATTCATTGCAACAAGTTAGTATAATACCAATTGATAATAAAAAAGTTGTTGCTTTACTTGTTACTAATACAGGTCATGTTGAAAATAAACAAGTTAATATACCTGATGGAATAAGTGTTAAAGAAATAGTAAAAACTTGTGAGTTAATAAATAAATCTTTAGTTGGTACTCCTTTAAATAAAGTATTAGAAAAGTTGGAATTTGAAATTAAACCTGAGATTGCTAAAACTATTGAGAAGTATGAAGAATTATGTAATTTCTTTTATGATGCATTTTCTGATTTTAAAGAACAAAGTGAAGATGATGTATTTTTTGGAGGTAAGACTAATATATTAAAACAGCCTGAATATAATGAACCTGAAAAAATTAAAGAAATTATTGGAAAATTAGAAAATGTTGATTTAGTAAAAAATATAATTACTGATGATAAAGAAATTAAAGTATATATTGGAAGTGAGAATAATTTTGATCCTGATACTACAGTTATAAAAACTAGTTATAATGTTGATGGTGAAGAGGGTACACTTGCTATTATAGGTCCTAAGAGAATGGAATATGATAAAGTAGTAACTTTATTAGAGTTCTTGAAGAACTACATAGAAAGGTAGATTATGAAAGATAAAGATTTAGAAAATATACAAAAAAGTTTAGAAAAAAATGAAAAGCAAGAAAAACATGATAGTAAGAATCATGAAAAACATGAGAAACATGAAAATAAAAATCATGAGAAAATAGTTAAGAAATATGAAACTGAAATTGAAAAATTGAAGTTGGATTTAACTAATATTAATGAGAAAATGCTTAGAAATCAAGCTGAATTAGTTAATTTTAAGAGAAGAAAAGAAGAAGAAGTATCTCATATGATGAAGTATTGTAATGAAGATATTTTAAAATCTTTACTTCCTATAATTGATAATTTTGAAAGAGGATTAATGATGGATGATAATGATTTATCTGATGAGGTATCTAAGTTTTTAAGTGGATTTAAAATGATTTATACAGATATTATAGGTATAATGAATAAGAATGAAGTTAAGGAAATAGAAGCTGAAGGTATTGAGTTTGATCCTAAAGTTCATCAAGCAGTATTGATGGATCATGATGATGCAAAACCTCATGGAGTAGTATTAGAAGTACTTCAAAAAGGTTATATGTATAAAGATAAAGTAATTAGACCTGCCATGGTCAAAGTAAATGAATAAGGAGAGTGAAAGATATGGCAAAAATTATTGGTATAGATTTAGGTACAACAAACTCTTGTGTTGCTGTACTAGAAGGTGGAGAACCTAAGGTTATTACAAATGCAGAAGGAGACAGAACAACTCCTAGTGTTGTTGCATTTAAAAATGATGAAGAAATAGTAGGTATTACTGCAAAACATCAAGCAGTTACAAATCCTAATAAAACAATTTCATCTATTAAAAGAAAAATGGGAACTAATGAAAAAGTTGATATAGATGGAAAGAAATATACACCTGAGGAAATAAGTGCAAAAATCTTAATGAAATTAAAGAAAGATGCAGAAAGTTATTTAGGTGAAACTGTAACAAAAGCAGTTATTACTGTTCCAGCATATTTTAATGATGCTGAAAGACAAGCAACTAAAAATGCAGGTAAAATTGCAGGATTAGAAGTAGAAAGAATTGTTAATGAACCAACTGCTGCTGCTTTAGCATATGGTTTAGATAAACAAGATAAATTACAAACTATATTAGTTTATGATTTAGGTGGAGGTACATTCGATGTATCAATACTTGAATTAGGTGATGGAGTATTTGAGGTTAAATCTACAAGTGGTAATAATAGACTTGGTGGAGATGACTTTGATAAACGTTTAATGGACTATATGGTTGATGAATTTAAGAAAGAAAATGGTATAGATTTATCTAAGGATAAAATGGCTATGCAACGTATTAAAGATGCTGCAGAAAAAGCTAAAAAAGATTTAAGTAGCATGACTACAACAAATATAAATTTACCATTCTTAACACAAAATGCTGATGGTCCAGTACATATGGATATGAGTATAACTCGTGCTAAATTTGAAAATTTATGTAAAGATTTATTTGACTCAACATTAGATGCAGTTAGAAAAGCATTAAAAGATGCTAAATTAACTAAGAATGATATTGATCAAGTTGTATTAGTTGGTGGTTCTAGTAGAATTCCTTATATTCAAAATTTAATTAAAGAAGAATTAGGAAAAGAACCTAATAAGAGTGTTAACCCTGATGAAGTAGTTGCTATGGGTGCTGCTATTCAAGGTGGAGTTTTAACTGGTGAAGTAGATGATTTAGTATTATTGGATGTTACACCATTATCATTAGGTATTGAAACATTAGATGATGT
>CAKORH010000067.1 GCA_934101235.1 uncultured Bacilli bacterium
GTATAAATGAAGGTAGTCATAAAATAGAAGGTATAGGAGATGATTTTATACCAAGTTTAGTTGATAGAAATTTAATTGATAAAGTTATAGATATATGTGATGATGATGCAATAAATATGTCTAGATTATTATCTAGAAAATTTGGGCTAGGTGTAGGTATATCAAGTGGAGCTAACTTCTTAGGATGTGTTTTAAGTGATTTAGATAATGTAGTTACAGTATTCACAGATGATATGAAAAAATACTTGTCTACTGATTTATCTAAAGATATTAATAAAGATAAAAACTTAATATCTAATAATGTTGAACTTATAAGTATTAAAGAAGTTTAATTATAGCAAAATTATATAAAATTAATATAAGATTTATATAAGAATTGACGTAATATTGTCAATTTTTATTTGTTAAATTGGTAAAATTTGATAAAATAAGTAATAGGATGTGAAAGTATGGAAGACGTAATAAAAAAAATACATGAATATAGTTTAGAAGAAATAATGGAAGAGAGATTTGCAAGATATTCTAAATATATAATTCAAGATAGAGCAATACCAGATGTAAGAGATGGTTTAAAACCAGTACAAAGAAGAATTATTTATGCAATGTATAAAGATCATAATACATATGATAAACAATTTAAAAAATGTGCTAATGCAGTCGGAATAGTATTAGGTAAATATCATCCACATGGAGATTCTTCAATATATGAAGCAATGGTTAGAATGAGTCAAGATTGGAAACAAAACCACATATTAGTAGAAATAGATGGTAACAACGGTTCAATAGATGGAGATGGACCTGCAGCATATCGTTATACAGAAACTAGACTTGCAAAAATAACAGAAGAATTATTAAGAGATATAGATAAAAATACTGTTATGATGGCTCCAAACTATAGTGATACTTTAATGGAACCTACAGTACTTCCTGCTAAATTTCCTAATCTTTTAGTAAATGGAACAACAGGTATTTCTGCTGGATATGCAACAAATATTCCTCCACATAACTTAGGAGAAATAATAGATGCAACAATTTTAAGAATAGAAAAACCTAATAGTACATTAGAAGACGTAATGCAAATAGTTAAAGGTCCAGATTTCCCTACAGGCGGTATAGTACAAGGATTAAATGGAATAAAAGATGCTTTTACAAAGGGTAGAGGAAAAGTTGTTGTAAGTAGTAGATGCGAATTTGTTAAAAATAAAGGAAAAGAACAAATAGTAGTATCTGAAATACCTTTTGAAGTTAATAAGCAATTATTAGTGAAAAGAATAGATGATATTAGAATAGATAAAAAAATAGATGGAATTAGTGAAGTAAGAGATGAATCAGATAAAGATTCAAATATACGTATAGTAATTGATTTAAAAGCTGGAGCTGATAAAAATTTAGTATTAAATTATCTATTAAAAAATACTGATTTACAAGCAAACTATAATTACAATATGGTTACTATAGTAAATAGAAGACCAAGACTACTAGGTATTATTCCTATATTAGATGCATATATAGCACATCAAAGAGAAGTAATACGTGCTAGAAGTGAATTTGATTTAGCAACTGCTAAAAAAGAAATACATACATTAGAAGGTTTAGTTAAAGCATTAAGTATATTAGATGAAGTAATAGCATGTATTAGAAAAAGTAAAAATAAAAGTGATGCTAGAGATAATTTAGTTAAAGAATTTGATTTTACTATTGAACAAGCAACAGCTATATTAGATTTACAATTATATAGATTAACTAATTTTGATGTTACAGTTTTAGAAGATAAATTAACAAAATTAAGAGCTGCAATAGATTTATTAAATGAAATACTAGCAAATCCTAAAAAATTAGATAGTGTTATAAAAAAAGAACTAAATAGTATTAAAAAAGAATATGCAATTCCAAGAAAGACTGAAATTAGTGAAGTAGTTAATGAAATAAAAATAGATGCTAATGACTTAATAGTAAAAGAAAATGTTATAGTATTATTAACTCATGATGGTTATTTAAAGAAAGTTAGTAAAAAATCATTTAGTAGTAGTGATGATGAAACAGGATTAAAACCTGGAGATTATGTATTAAAACAATTTGATACTAATACTTTAAATAAATTAGTTATAATAACTAGTATGGGTAATTATATATTCTTACCAATACATGAGATAATTTCATGTAAATGGAAAGATTTAGGTAAACATGTTAGTAATTATGTAAGTTTTCATCCAGATGATAATGTAATTAATGCATTTGTTATAACTGAAAATAATAAAGAACAAGAAATAGTTTTATATAGTAAAGATGGTATGGTTAAACGTACTAAATTAGGTGACTTTATTGTAAGTAGATATAATAAAACATTTACTTCTATGAAATTAAAAGATAAAGATTTAATAGTAAGTGCTGAAGTTAGTAATGATAAAAATATACTTATTACTAAATCTGGTTATTATTTAAATTATAGTATAGATGAAATACCAGTATCAGGAGTTAAAGCAAGTGGAGTAAAAGGTATTAATTTAAAAGATGATGTATTAGTATCAGGTATACCATATAGTGATAATGATGAATACATAACTATAATAACAAATAGAAATACAGCAAAACGTATAAAACTACATGAACTTACTAGTTTAAGTAGAGCAAAAAGAGGAAGTACTTTAATAAAGAAAGTTAAATCAACTACATATGAAATTATTAATGCATTTATTACTAAAAAAAGTGATGAAATAGGTATTATGTCAGGTGAAGATTTAGAAGTATTAAAAAGTACAGATATTCCAATAATGGATCAAATAAGTACAGGAAGTAGTATCACAAAAAATAAAATAAATTATGTATATAAAATAAGTGAACTAACTACTATAAATGAAAATGAAATAGAACTTCCTAAAAAGAAAGAAACTACTGAAACTTTTAAAGAAATGACTATGGATGATTTTATAAATGATTTTAAGTTATAAATATAAATGTTGTTATAAAACAGGTATTACAATTATGTAATATCTTTTTTATCTAATTTTGTCGAAGCTCTTGAAATAATAAATATAGTATCTCGAACATTTAATTTGTTAGCTACCTTCTATTTTTTTATTGAAATGGATGTACTTAGTTTGAAAGTAAAAACTTTCATTATAAGGTTTTTAGACCGTATGATTATCATAATGTTAATTATCTTTCTATATATCTTTCTACAAAGGTAATAGAGGCTGGTTAGTTTCTTATAATGTTCCAGTAGGATTATATATATATTCTTATAATAATAAGCATGTAAGTGATATTTCTTATGTGAATACTGCTAGTGATGTAACATTAAGGTATGTTTATTCATTATACGGAGAATTATCTAAGTCTGATAATGATATAGTATCATATTATCGTAGTGGTGAATCTACAACAATTACTTCTAGTGGTAGTAGAACAAGTCTTTCTAGTGGTAGTACTTCATATTCTATAAATACTGCGAGATATAACCCAGTTATTGATTTGAAAGATGCAACATTATTGTCTAGTTATGAGTCGTATTCAAGTTCTTATAAGAATAAATATAGTAGTTGTGATAGTAGTAAACTTGGTAGTTATGATTGTCCATATCTTTTGAAATTTACAAATGGGTATTATTCAGATGGAACTAATAGTTAGAAAATATATATGAATTAAATCACCTATTATAAATATAATTTAATAGGTGGTTTTTTATGGAAAAAAAAGCTATGTTTAAAGAATTTGTATCTAAGCATCCTGAACTAGTTACATTAGTTAAAAATAAAGAAAGTACATGGCAAGATTTTTATGAAATTTATGATATTTATGGAGAAAATGAAGATGCATGGAATAAAGTTTTTTCTAAAACTAAAGAAGATTCCATAGGTGAATTAACTAGTTTGTTTAAAAATATAAATATGGATAATGTACAGAAACATATAAATAATGCTCAAAAAGCAGTTAATTTAATACAAGAATTAACTGGTAAAGGAACTGCTACTCAAATACCTAAAACACCAAGACCTATAACAAAATTTTTTGGTGATTAAATGGAATTAGATATAATGTATAAAATAAAAACTGAAAAGAAACATTATGATTATTTACGAACACATAGTTATTGGTATAAATATTTAAATAGAGATAGTAAGTATTATAAAGATTTTATAGATGCTTATAAAAAATATAATAGAGAAGTAACTACTAATAAAGTTAGTGATACAATAAGTAATATAGATATGGTTGCTAATATTTTAAAAGTATTAGATTGAGTTTGCACGTTATTTATTAATGTGTTATTATAAATATCACTTAAGGAAGTGTTATTTATGAAAGATTATACAAATAATGTAGATGATGCAAAGAAATTTATTTTAAATTTTAAAGAAAATAAAGATGATATTATTGTTTATTTAGCATGTAAAGAAGAGTATCAAATACCCAATACTATTGAAAATAAAAATAGATTATTAGATATAATGGAAAATCAGTTAAAAGATTATGAAGATGATAATCTTTTAATGGAAGCAAATAGTTTAAAAACTACTGGTGATGTTGCAAAAATTATGTTTTTAATATTATTGGCATTATTTATATTTGTTCCTGCTTTAACAAATGTTTTTGTTGCAACGGTTATTACTTTGGTTGGATGTTTTAATATTATTAAAGATAAACAACTTTGCAAAATTTTAAAAATAATTGATGAAAAAGAAAAAAATAGATATTTTATTGATAATAAAATAGAAATTAATGAATGGTTAAAAAATAATAATATTAGAAAAAATGTATCAAAAAAAGTTGATAATGTTATAAAAAATGAATTAAAAAAAGATAATACTAAGTTAGATATAAATAATATAGATAAATTAAGTATTAATGATTTGAAAAGAATTAAAAATATTATTGAATTAGAAAAAATTGGTCATTTTAATCAATATCAAGATAAACCTAAAAGTTTGAAAAAACAAAGAAAAAATAAGTAATTATTCTTTGTTTTTTTATATATTTTATTTAATTGACATTTGTTTATGTTTTTGTTAATATAAGTTTTACTTATTTAGGGGGTTAGTTATGGAAGATAAATTATTAAAAATAATATATGATTATTCTTTTTGTGGAAGAATGTTAGGGCCTAATGAAATAAAGAAATTATTAGAATATTTAGTTGATTATTATGATCTTAATGATTATATAGATTTTGTAAAAGTAACAGATATTAATTATAATAGTGAAGATAAAATTTTAATACATTATTTTAGAGATAAAAAGCAATTTGTTATATATTCTAATACTATAAAAACTATAACTAGAGATATGTTTAATAATAGTATTTTTAATAGATTTGATGCTATATATTATATTAATATATATGTAATGCATATAGTATTACATGAAATAGATCATTTATTTCAAACAAAAAATTCTATTAATAAAAGTAATTTAACGGAAGAAATAATGTTTTTAGTAAATAATATTTCTAAATATATATATTCAAGATTATTAAGTCAAGATTTGTCTATAGAAGAATTAAAAAATAAAATTAATGTAATAAAAAATATATTTACTGCTATGTGGGAATATGCTCCTCATGAAAGATTAGCAGAATATAATTCTTATAAAAAAATAATAAGTATAACAAGTGATATTAAAGAAAAAATACCTGATGTATATAATTATATTAATTATTATTTTAAAGATTTAATGTTAAATAGTTATGTAGAAAATGATAATACATCACCAACTTTAATGTATTTTGATGCTGTTAATTTAAGGGATTTATTAGAAACAAATAC
>CAKORH010000068.1 GCA_934101235.1 uncultured Bacilli bacterium
ATATTAAATTTATTCCACATTGTCTCATTTTTGTTGATTTAAAATCACTTGAATCATCAATAAATCTTGAGCCTATTACCATATTTGATTTTTTATTAATAATTGGTTCAATTATTTTACTTACATAATTAATGTCGTGTTGTCCATCACCATCAAATTGTATTGCTATATCATAATTGTTTTCTAAAGCAAACTTATACCCAGTTTGAACTGCTCCACCAATTCCTAAATTATGAATTAAATTTATATGATTAATATAGTTTTCTTTAAATATTATTTCTGATTTGTCAGTACTACAATCATTTATAAAAATATAATCAAGCTTTAATTTGTTAGCTTTATTATATTTTGCTATCTCTTTATATACTTTTAAAATATTTTTTTCTTCATTGTATGATGGAATTATTAATAATACTTTCATTTTTATTCCTCCTTGCAATAAATTTATTAATTGCTATTATTATTATAAAAATTAACGTTAAATAATTAATATATACATATCTTAAATCTTGTGCAATGTTTATTGGCAATAGTGAAAGTGTATTCACTAACATTGGCAGTATTGATAACCAATATTTTTTTGTCTTTTCAATTTTGTTTAGAATTATAACTATTATTATACATAAATATAAAATATTAGCTGGTTTATAAAACAATGAAATATATTTATTTGAAGTAGTAAATATGATAAGTTTTCTATATATCTTATTGATAAATATTTCATTATTTTCTGGTATTCCTTGGAATTCATAACTATATATATAACCTTTAGAAAGTGGATTAATTAATAGTGCGTCTGCTTTTAAATAATGCTTTATAAAACTAGTAGGATTATTTAAAGTTGCATCTATAAATATTTTTCTAAATTTATTTTGAGTTTTTAATAAATATTCATAATCCATATACAATACATTTGTATCATTAATTAAATATGGATTATAAACTTTTTTCCATTCATCTATATCTGTAAGCAAATTAAGATACTTTAAATCTTCATTATTCGTTATTATTCCATCAGTTAAATAACCACCATAAATCCATTTTATGTATGTATTAATAGTTCCTATATTAACAGAATTATCATCTTTTGGATTTTTTCTCAAATAATAATTTTTTGGTATTAATAATAATAAATTAAGAAATACAAAAGAAACTATTAAGTATAAAACATTTTTTTTATTTATCTTTTTTCTAATCATTATAATTAATGTAATAATTAATAAAATTGGTGAAACTACCATACCATTCAATCTATAATTAAATACTAAAAATAATAACAATCCCATGATTATATATTTATTTTCATCAAATTTGTAGTTATTAATTCTCCATTCATATAAATAAATTCCATAATTTATCAAATAATATGAATATAAAATATCTTTCCACAAAGTAATATTGTATAAACATAATATTGGTAAAGATGAAATTAATATAGCCAAAATAATTTCTAGCCATAGTTTCATGTTAGTATGTCTTGTAATTTTAAATATTTTTGTTATAGTAAGTGAAGAAATAATTATTTGAAAAAATAAAATTGGCGTAGTAGTTTTATGTATTATAGATAATAATAATATAAAATAAGTACTTAAAAACGGATGAGAATTTGTAAGCTTTCCTGTAATTACTTCATTCCATTGAACATGGCTATCATAAGTAAATATTCCTGGATAAAAAGATTTGAATACTAAAGTATATATAAGTAGAATAGAAATCATTATAAATATTTCTCTTTTGTTGTTTTCATACAATTCTTTTATTTTATTCATTTTTAATCACCTAATTCTATTATAAATTATATATTTGTTTTTCACAATAAAAATGCCATTAAAGGCATTCTAACTTTGAATATTCATTTATTATTTTTTCTCTATTATTTTTAATAAAATTAATTTTATCAACTATTTCATTTATATCATCATCAGATTTAACTACTAAATGTTCTTTTAAGTATTTATTGTTATCAAAATAAGTTGTATTTCCAACTAAACAAGGAATACCTAAATTAAAACTTTTTTTTATCAATTCTATATTTGTATTTGTAAAATTAATATATAAATTAACAAAATTATCTTTAATAACATTATCAATATTTGTTTCTTTTTTACATTTCAATTTAAAAAAATCTATAAAATCTTTTGTTGATTTCATAACATAATTAAATTTACATATATCATAATCTATAAAAGTTAAAGATGCTAATTGATTATAAAAATTATTATTAGGATCAAAATCATTGCTAAGTATGCCAATTGAATTTGATTCTTTATATTTTACTTTTTTATTCTTAATATTTAGGGCAATTATTTCACAGTTATATCCAGCATTTCTAAATATTGTTAAATTATCTTCATTCAAACAACCTACACTATCAACAAATTTTCTATCATAATATTCAAAAATATAATTCAATGTTCCTCTTACACCAAAATTTGATAAATTTGATAAAGAACTATTAAAAATCCAACAAACTACTATTTCTTTTTTTAATCTAGGTAACAAATATTCATAAAATGAATTAAAACCATTTAAATAAATTTTTTGAATTTTAGATTTATTTATTATATTTAAAATATTATTCATATTATTAACTTTATCAATTACTAATACATTATGTAAAGTAAATTCAAGACTATCTTTTATAGAAATATCATCTTTTGGTAAAAATACAATATTTTGTTTATTCTTAAGTTTTTCTAATTGTTCTATCATAATTTACCTCACTTTTCTAAAAATTCTTTTACGCTTTGTAAACTTAATTTGTCATTTTCTTTTTTCCATAGTTTATATAAATTTAGTATTTCTTCTTTATTATTCATACATAATTTAATTTTTTTAGCTATTTCAACTGGACTTTCTTCATTATTTACAACTAGATATTTTTCTAGTTCTGTATTTTTAAAGTAATGATGATTGTTTCCGGTTAAACAAATTGTATTTGTTTCAAATGACTCTAGTGGTAACATAGGAGCACATTCTGAAAAAGTAACATAAAGATTTAAAGTATTTCTTGACATCCTATCTAAAAGTTCATTTCTAGGAATTGCTTTATCTAATCCTGTAACTCTTAAACCTAAGTTACTCGCAAAAGATGCTGCTTCATAATCCATTGGAATAATATCTATGGTAGCATTTTTTATTAATGATACAGCTGCAATTTGTGCAAATAAATTTTTTCTCCAATCGTCTTTTTTTGCTGCATATAATCCTATAACTATGTTATCAGGTTCTTTATGTTTTATTTTTTTAGGAAGTATAACATTATTTCGTATAAAAGTCACATCAATCCCTAAATTTTCATAAAATTTAATTAATGATTCTTTGCAAGTACCAAATGTTGTTAAAGTGCCATCTTTAGCCATATCTATTAACTCTAAATTTCTTTCCCATCCATAAGGTTCTGATACTTGGGAGATACTTCCATGCCAAAAACATTTTATTTTAATATTAGGATTTTTCTTTTTTAAATAATATGCTAAATCTTTCCAACCTAGACACATTGCACTAAAAATAACTTGTGTTATGTTTTGTTCTAATATTAAATCTCCAAATTTTCTTATATCTCTTTTTCTAAAAAACTCACCACACGGAACTCTATTATTATCAAATAATTCTATTGTAGCACTTGTTATTCCTAACCAATCTGGATTATGCATAACAATATAATCATTATTAATTTTTTTTAATGCTTCTACTCCAACTAATATATCATGTTTATATTTGCCACCATTAAGGTAAGTATATTTAAAATATTTAGCTGGTTTATATAAAAATTTTCTAATAATTATTCCGCCTAAATGTCTAATTTTTTTATATATTTTGTTTAATTTATCAACGTTTTTTTCTCCAAAATATTTATTTAATTTTATTTTAAATTTTTGTTTAGATGAAAACCAACTAGCATCATAATAATGTATCATACAAGTGTTATTTGTAAAATAATTATCTTTTAAATTAAATGAAAGTGGATAAAAATATTCTCTTGGATATATTGTAATATTATGCGATAAATGTTGAATTTTATTGGATAAATGATCATATCCCATGTCATTTAAAAATCTCGTCATTATTCTTGGAATTGAATACTTAAATAATTGATTTATATCAAAATGTTCTTGTGATCGATAAAAATCTAACATTTTTTTTGAAAAGTATGATTTAGGCTTTTTTTCTCCCCAAACACCTGTCGCAACCATAAAGGAATCTTCCATTCCTAAAAAAGTTTCTTCATTTAAGATAAAGTCTATATTTTTGATAACTAACATATCAGTATCAAAATATATTCCACCCATTTCATATAATGCTTTTGTTCGAGCATAATCTGCTACAAAAGCCCATTTCTTATTTTCATAAGCTTCTTTAATAAAAGGACATTCATTGATATCTATATTAGTTTCATCCCATTTTATTATTTTATAGTCTGGCAAATATTTTTTCCAACTTTTAATACATTTTTTTGCTAATCTTGGTAATGGTTTATCTCCGAACCAACAAAAGTGTATATATTTTGTTTCCATTTTGCTACTCCTTTTATAAGTTTTATATTTAAATTATAATGTATAATAAAAAAAAAAGCAATTTGACTTTACTATAAATTGCTCATTTCTATTATTTTTTTATTAAAATAATAACAAAAATCTATTTTACTATTATAATCGATATTATTCTTTTTTAAAAAAATAAATAATTTAAAATAACTATTATTACAAATGTATTTATTTCTTAATTTGTAGAAATTTCTTATGTAATCGTTTTCAATTGATTCAAAGCATTTAATAACTCTATCATCTAAATAAATACACCTTAACAATTTTTTTATTGATAATAACTTTAAAATAACTCTTAAAGAGTTATTTTCATATATATATGAAAATATAAAATCTTCTATTCTCCATAAACATGTAAAAATATAAAAATCATTATTTTTAAATTTATTTGATGTTCTATTGTACAAGCAATTTAAGCTTTTCAACATATTTTCCATGTGTTTTTTATTATCATCATTTCTCATTATTGATGTATTATTTATATGATAATTATAATATGCTTTATTCATATATTTTATTTTTTTTGCTAGCAAAAATATTTGAGGTGTAGTAGCTAAATCTTCATAAATAATTCTGATTGGAAATAGTTTAATTTTTCGATATAATTCTGTTTTTATTATTTTATTACAAGATGATGGCATTATAGAAGTATAAAGCAATGCTTCTTTTTCAGTATAATTTATATATAAGCTGCTTTTAGCTTCTGTTATAAATGATCCTTCATTTGTAATATTGTTAAAATCATAAATAATTATATCATAATTTTTTTGCATAAACTCTAATGAATCTTTAAAAAAATTTTCATTTACTGTATCATCTGAATCGATGAAACTTATATATTTCCCTTTGGCTTCCATAATACCCAAGTTTTTTGTTGCGGCTAAACCTTCATTTTTTTTACTTATGTATCTTATAAATTCATATTTGTTTGCATATTCTTTTATAATTTTTAGACTATTATCTTTAGAACCATCATTTATAATTATTATTTCTGTTTCTTCAATTTTTGCTTTTAAAACAGAATCTAAGCATCTTTTTAAATATTTTTCGGCGTTATATACCGGTATGATTATTGATATATTAAATATATTATTCATTTACATAATCCTTTTCCAAAAATTCATTTGTATTTTCGTCATAATAATCTTTTATATTGTATTTTTTACCTATTTCTAAATTACTGTAAATAT
>CAKORH010000069.1 GCA_934101235.1 uncultured Bacilli bacterium
GAAACTAACTTAACAAGTGATAGTAATTTATTTGAAGATTTAAATAAAGATGAAAATGATAAAGAAGAAGATTCTACTGGCGTTTTTGATAGTATTATTTCTCCAGAATTAATTGAGGATGAACCAAAAGAAGATAGTAAAATAACTACAGAACCAGTATTAGATAATTCAGAAGATTTATTAAAAAATATTGAAGATTTAGGTACTTTAGTAGAAGAAAATAAAAAGCCTGAAGAAGTTAACGAAATAAAAGATGAAGTAAGTAATGAAGAAGATATTAAGCCTATAGATTTAAATCAAAAAGAAAAACACGTTGATGAATTAAGCTTTGATAATGAACATAATGATAGAATAGAAAAGATTGATAATTTATTTTCTAGTATAAATGATACTGAAACTAATAAAATTAATCTTGATGATATAAAACCTATAAATGTTAATGGAATAGAAAATAGTATTGATAACGCTTATAAAGATGTATTTGGAAGTACTATAAATGAACCTTTGAAGAAGGAACCTACATTAACTGATATATTTGGTAATCCTATTAAGAGTGATGATATAAATGGTTCTGTTAAAGAAAATAAAAAATTAGAAGATTTATTTGTAGAAAATGGAGTAGATTTTAATAGATTTACTGAGAATGAACAAAGTTATTTAAGAAATGTTTATGATGAAGATAAATTTAGTAATATATTTAGTACTTTAAAAAGAAATAATATAAATTTAGATAATGTTTATTATGCATATAATATTTTTGGTGATATGACTGCTAATGAATTAGAAAGTATTATAAGTAAATTAATAAATGCTGGACAAAGTGTAGAAGCGATTGGATTAATATTAGAAAAATTACCAAAAATAAAAAAATATAATTTAGATGAAGCAATTATAAGTTATGGCGACTATGTAAAAGATGTTGATATTACTGATTTAGTTATGAAGGCTCGTCTTTTACATAAAAATGGAGGTAATGTATAATGGAATATTTATTTGATTTAGGTTTTTCTTTAGAAGAAGTTAATATGATTAGAAATAAGTATGAACAAGAAGATAGAGATAAAATAGAATTTTTTCCAAGATTAATTAAAGAAAATTATAATTACTTAAAATCATATGGTATTAATAATATTAAAGTTTGTTTTATAAATCATGTTAAAATGTTTTTTATGAATCCAGATAAATTTAGAAGTATTTTTAATAAATATGATAGAGCAGATTTAGTAAGATGTATAGAAAAGAATGATGCAGTATTAGAGAAACTATAATGGTTTCTTTTTTTGTTAAATTATTGTAAATATAAAAAAATATATATAAGTATATTTGGAATGTGTAATAATTAATGTTATAATTAATATGTATAATTATGTGATAGAAGTAGGTGACATAATGAAAAAATTAAAAATATTATTAATTTTTGTATTTAGTTTTCTATTTATAAATAATGTTAGTGCTCTTGATAGTGATTTAAAAACAGCTGATGTACAAGATAGTGCTTTCGAAAGTATGATTAGTGGTTTTGATGAATCTTATAAACCTTATTTAAGATATTTACATACAATACATCCTAATTGGAAATTTACTCCAATGAATACTAATTTGGATTTTAATACATCAGTTATTGAAGAAAAGAAAGTAAGTAGTATTAATATAAGTAGTGGAAAATGTGAACAAAATCCTTTTTATGAAACAGAAAGTGGTTGGTGTATTGCCAATGATGATACTACTAAGTATTATTTAGATAGTAGAAATTTCTTAAGTGAACGTTATATTTTTATGTTTCAAAATTTGAATAATGATGATAAGTATGATGAAGCTACTGTACAAAGTATTTTAAATGGATCTATTATGAGTGGTATTTCCGCTTTAGATAGTCAAACTTTTGCAAGTATATTTGTTGAAGCTGGTAATTATGCGAATGTATCACCATTATATTTGGCTAGTTTATCTATGCAAGAAGTTGGACGTGGTGGAACAAATACAAATGGTACTCCATTTGAATATAATGGTATAAATTATAGTGGATTATTTAATTTCTTTAATATAGGAGCTTATAGTAGTGAATCAAATCCTATGAAAGCAGGATTAGTATTTGCAAATGGTGGTTCTGATGGTTCAAGTACAAGTTATTTAAGACCATGGACATCTCCAAAGAAAGCAATAATGGGTGGAGCTAGTTATATAGGACAAGGTTATATTGCTAGTACACAAAATACTATGTATTTGAAAAAATTTAATGTTAGTCCTAAATCTAGATATATTTATGCTCATCAATATCAGGCTAATTTGGCTGCTCCTATGAGTGAAGCATCTAAGATATTTAATGGATTAAAAAGTAATAATTTATTAGATAGACCTTATAATTTTGTTATACCTCAATATTATAATATGCCTAATGGTACTTTAGTTCCTACAGGAGATAATAATGATTCTGGACAAACTATAAAACCATCTTTCTTATCTATTTTAAATGCTAGAACAACTGCTGGATATTTAAGAGGATATCAAGTTGGTACTACAATTGGTACAATTAAAAATTTAGTAGGTAACAATGCTGTTGTAGTAATAAAGAATGCTGGTGGAAATGTTATGGATGATGGAAATGTTATTGGTACAGGATATACTATAAATATTAGCAATAGTGATGGAAGTGATACTTATACTTATGTAATGTATGGTGATTTGAATGGTGATGGAGAAATAAATTCAGCAGATTTATTAAAATTAAGAAAATATTTAATAGGCAGTGAAGGTTTAGATGGTGCATTTAAAAGTAGTGCTTATATAAATAGTGATGGAGAAATAAATTCAGCAGATTTATTAAATTTAAGACAATATTTAATAGGTACAAATACTATTAATCAATAGGAGGATATATGAAAAAATTAAAATATTTGTTAGTTATTAATGTAGTTTTTTTTGGAACAATATTTAAAGTTAATGCTGCAAGTGCATCTTTAAGTGTAAATAAAAGTAGTGTAGAAAATGGAGGAACAGTTAGTGCTACAGCAACTTTATCTGGTACTGCAGCATGGAATGTTTCAATAACTAGTACTGGTGCTACACAAGGTTGTAGTCAACGATTTGCAGACGCTACTGGAGATGGAAATAATACTACTAAGTATTTAACAGTTACATGTAAGGCTACTAGTGTAGGAATTATAAACTTTTCTTTAAGTGGAGATATCACGAGTAGTGATGGAAGTAATCAAAAAATTAGCGATAGTAAAACTGTTAAAGTTGTTAAACCACGTGAAAAATCTACAAATAATAATTTAAAAGATTTAAGTGTTGAAGGTTATGAAATATCACCTAAGTTTGATGCTAAAACTAAAGAATACTCAGTTAATGTACCTAATACGGTTGATAAAATTAAGATAATTGCTACTAAGGCTGATGGTTATGCTAGTTTAAGTGGTGATGGAGAAAAAGAAGTAGAAGAAGGTGCTAATTTATTTGAAATAGTTGTAACTAGTGAAACTGGAGTTGCAAATCTTTATAAATTAACTGTTAATGTTGAAGATTTAAATCCTATTGAAGTTACAGTTGGTGATAAAAAATATACATTAGTGAAAAATCCTAAAAATTTAACTAAACCTGATTTATTTACTGAAACTACAGTTACAATTGATGGTAGTGAAATACCAGGATTTGTTAATGAAAATACTAAATGTACACTAGTTGGTTTAAAAGATGAGAGTGGAAAAATATATTTATTTATATATGAAGATGGTAAATATACTTTATATAATGAATACAAAACTAACAATATGTATATAATGTTTTTAAAAATGGAAAATGTACCTGCTCTTTATAAAAAATATAAACTATTAGTTTATGGTCAAAATATTGAAAGTGGCGAAAAAAATTATTATACATATGATAGGAAAGAAAAGACTTTACAAATATTCAATAAGAATGCATATGATAAGAATTATAAAGAAAATCAAAATATTAAATTGTTATTGTATGGATTGTCTATAAGTGTAGTATTATTCTTTATATTATTGATGTTAGTTAGTAGTAAATGTTCTAAACTTAAGAAGATGTTAATTTCTAAAAATATAGAAAAACATGAAGAAAAAGAAGCATTAGTAGATAATAAAAATAATGAAGAAGAACAAAAAGATTTAGTAAAAGAAAATGATGAAGATACTGAAGAGGTAGAAGAAGAATCATTTTTAGATGAGAAACCTAAGAAAAAAAGAAAGAATAAAAAAGTTAAATAGTGTTAAAATTATTTAACTTTTTTTGATATATATTGACGAACAAATGTATCTTTATTATAATTAGTTTAGGGATGGTATGATGAAAATATTAAAATATAAAAAAGATAGAGGTAATATTTATAAAGTATATTTTGATAATGATTTAATTATTAATTTGTATGATGATGTTATTATTAAGTATAATTTATTGACTTTAAAAAATATTTCTAAAGAGTTATTTGATGAGATTGTTAAATATAATTCATTTTTGGATAGTTATTATAATTCTATAAAGTATATTAATAAAAAGATGAGAACTGAAAAAGAAATAAGAAAGTATCTTAAAAAATATGAAGTTAGTGATAATGATATTGATGAAATAGTTTGTTTACTTTATAAATCTGGTTATATTAATAAAGATATATATATGAAAGCATATATTAATGATAAATATAATTTGAGTAATGTTGGACCATTAAAAGTTAAGAAAGAGTTAGTTGAACTTGGTTATAATGAAATAGATATAATTGATTATTTAAATAGTTTAGATTGGAATTCTAGGATTAGTGGTATTGTAGATAAGAAAATTAAATTAAATCATAAGTTAAGTAATAATGCTTTAAAAACTAAAATATTGAATGATTTAGTTAAGTTAGGGTATTCTAAAGAGAGTGTGTTAGACTATTTAAATTTCGTTAGTTTTAAGGGTGATAATGATATATTAATTAAAGAATTAAATAGAGTAAAGAAAAAATATAGTTTTAAATATAGTGGAAATGAGTTAGAATATAAAGTGATAAGTTATTTATATAAAAAAGGTTTTGATATTGGTGAAATAAAGAGGTGTTATGATGAAAACTAAGTATGAAAGATTAAGTAAAAAAGAACAAAAAGAACTTTTTTTAGAATATAAAGTTGAAAAAGAAGAGCTTGCTAAGAAAATGACGAGAAGTATTTTAATTACTAAGATAGCAGTTGTGTTGAGTATATTTATGTTTTTATATGAATTTTTTATTACTAAAAGTTCTTTAGGTTATTGGACTGATATTGTAATATTTGTTTCATCTTTGTTTGCATTATTTAAATTTAATAGTATGAAAAAGGATTTATTAAATGATTATTTATTAAAGAAAGAAAAATTAAAAAAAGAGAAAGTTATAAAGAAACATAAAAAAAAGGATTAAATTCCTTTTTTTATTTTGTTGTTGATGTTGTATTGTAGTAATTATATAGTGAATTCATATATTTGTTATAACTACTTTTTAACTCTGAATCTTCAATATTCATACCTTTTTCTTTTCTTAGTTCACCAATAGCAGTTATAGATATTGTTTTATCATTTGTAGTTAATTCATTGGCTAAAGTTTCAATAATACTATCTTTAACATCTTTTAATTCTTTTTTGTCATATTCTTTAGTTTTTTTGATAATATGATATCCGTATGATGATTTAACAGGTTCTTTAGTATATTCATCGACTTTTAATGCATAAGCAGCTTTTTCAAATGCTTCATATGCACCTACTG
>CAKORH010000070.1 GCA_934101235.1 uncultured Bacilli bacterium
CATGTTACACAATCATATTCGTCATGTCCTTCAATATACTCAAGCATTTGTTTTACATATTTAGGATGTTGTTGTAAATCTGCATCGATTAATGCCGTAAATTCTCCTTTTGATTTTTTTAGTCCTGCCAACATAGCTGCTTCTTTGCCAAAATTTCTTGAAAAACTAATTCCTAGTATATTTTCATTTTTATATTTTTCTATTATTTTTTTTATTTCTAAAAATGTGTTATCTTTGCTTCCGTCATTAATAAAAATATATTCTATATTTTTATTATTACCAAAAGTTTCAATACAACACTTCATAAATGGTTCAATATTTTTTTCTTCATTATAGCATGGTATAACTAATGATAATTTCATAAATCCTCCTATTTGGTGTAAATCTTTAACTTCACACAATAAAATGAGTTTTCAAATTTTGCCCACTTCTCTTATACGAAAATTATACAACAAAATAAGGTTTAAAACAAGTTTATTTTCCTTTAAGAATTTTTATTGTCAATTAAAAAGCCCACTCTTGTTAGGCTTTCAATTGTATTTAATTATTTCTCTATTTTCTCTTTCCATTCTTCATAATTTAAAAAGTTTAATGTTACATTTTCATTTATATTATGAAATAATTTATATCTATAACCAAATGTACCATCTGGTATATTTGTACAATGCACATAATTTGAATGTGGCAATAAAGGTAAATTAATAACTGAATGATTTTCTTTAATTTCATCAATATATTTTGTTTGAATAACGTCTATTTTATGAATTGAGTAGTATATTGCTAATAAATAAGAAAATGCTATAACAACTGTTATCTTTAACAAATAATCTATACAAATAATTTTATCTTTATAAATATAATCTAAGATTTCTATAATTATTAGTATGTAAAATACATAAGTTGTTAAAAATAATCTTGGACCAACTGGTGTTATTATTAACAGCGGTAGATTAAAAATTACAATAGACAATATATAAAATATTATTTTTCGACATTTAAATTTATCATCAATACACCATACACTTGCTATAATTAAAGATATAACCATCATTAGTGATATTCCACAGTTATACAAAGCCTCCATTTGGCTACCAAAAAAATGCTCGTTTAAAGGTAAGTTTATATAAATTATATTAAATAGATAAAGTGTAGTACATATTAGACATAATTTCAATATAATATTTTTCTTTTTATCTATTTTTTTTACACTTTTATTTATAAATTTAATTATCAATAATAATATGCAAATACATAACACTATTCCTACAACTACATTATTAGTAAATATATAATCTGTTAAAGTATTTATGAATTTTTTTATTGAGCTTATAATAATATTGTCAGTTGTAATAGTTCTATAGCCGTCATTATTATTGAAAATACTTAAATAAACACTATTACTAAACATACATATGCTTCCTAGTAATGAGCCCATAAAATACATTATATTAAATAAACTAAACTTTTTAAATTTTATTTTTTCATATAATAATATTATAAATATTAAAAATAAATTATATAAAGTAATGTTTTCTATAAATAAAGAACCAATAAAACTTATAAGAAAATACCAAATTAATTTTAATATGTTTTTATCTTCTTTATTTTGTTGTTTATCTAAAAGATAAATATTTTTGTAAATTATAAACAAAATTAATAATATTGGTAAAACATAATTAGCAAATCCAGCAGCCCAGGTGACACTTTCTCTTAAAATAGTTACTGGCATTAGAAGAAGTAGTAATACACTAATTAAAATGCAAGTCTTGTTTTTAGTATTTGTTATTTTGTAAATATATTTAATTATTAATGCAAATGCTAAACTTTCAATTATAATTCTTAATAATTTTGATCTGGTTATAGCTAATATTAATAAATTACCGGCATATCTTCCATTATAATTATCAAACCAAATATTAAGTCTGTCAATTCCTATTTGTGTTCCCCATGCCCAGTCATCACCAGAATAAGGAAAAAAATAACAAAGTAACGCGAATAGCAAAAATAATAAAATATAATATTTATTATCTCTTATTTTTTTAAATAAATTTGTTTCCTTTTTGTTATCAAACACAAAGAATTTACTTAATACATAATTTAATATTAAAATAATAAACTGAACTATGATTTTTGCTATTGAATCGTTCATTTTTAAACAAGTTACTAGTACTGCCATTGAAACCATATCTATAACTAAAGTTGATAATCTTGCTAAGAAAAAGTTAAAACATTCTTTAATACGATTTTTATTTTTGCTTTTAAAAACATATTTTCTATTTGCAAAGAACGCAAAACTAACACATAAAATCCATGAAATAATATTTGCTATTTGTAATTGTATGGGATTATTAGCATCTAATATTGTTAATGTTAATAAATAATAACTTACTAAACTTACTATTGTTGTTAGACCACCTATAATTATGTACATTATAATTTCTTGGTATTTATTGTATAATTCTTTTATTTTTATCATTTTTACCACCTTGTACCTTATTTTATCATATTATTTTAGAAAATAAAACAATTTATATTTTTTTATTCATATTAATTATCAAAAAAATTACTACAATAAAATATCATAGTAATTTTTCATATTAAAATTTATAGAAATTTCTTTATAATTGGAATTTTACGTAACAAATAAGTTATTAAACCTGTTGTGATAAAGACTGTTATTTGAAGAGTATACTTACCTATGTAAGGATTAAAAGCAAATATTTTTTGCATAATTGACATATAAAAAAATCTGTCAATTGCTGGATAATGAAACAAAAATATTCCAAATGTGCATAAGCTTATTTCATTAATAACTTTTTCACATTTTATATTTTTATTTTCAAAATAGTGCTTAATAATATAGAAGAGACATAAGGCTTCAACTATTGCAAAGAAACTATTATAAGTTCCAAATTTGTAATCAAATGCTCCAGTTTTAGTGAACGGAACATAAACGCTAAATACAAAACTTATTAATGTTATTATCAATGTAATAATTGATGCTATAAATATTTTTTTATTTTTCTTTATGTTACTAATATAATATCCAGATACAAATAATCCTATAGTTTCTGGAATACAACTCTCAAAAAAATAACTACTTATTTCAATTTTTGTATAATAAGATACCATTTTTAAAAATGTTGGAATAATTAATGTTAAAATTATAAAATAAATATTGTCTTTATTATCAAAATTATCAACCATTTTTTTAATAAATGGAGTCAATAAATATAATGCTATTAACATATATAAATACCAATAAGGCCCTAAAATTCTATCTTTTAAAAATGCTTTACTAAAATTAAAAATATTATAATCTCCTGAATGATGAACATAACTTATAAGTGAAATAATTATTAATGGTACGGCAAATCTAAATATTTTTTTCAACATGTCTTTATATGTTGTTTTTCGTTTTAAGAAAACTGCTCCACTAGCCATTATAAATGCTGGTACTGCCAACTTACAAAAAGCAAAATTAATTGAATAAAAAATATGAGATGTCGTTGTATTGGTAAATTTGAATATATATAATCCTGAATGATTTACAATAACTAAAAAACACGCAATTATTTTAATAATGTCTAACCAAATAACTCTTTTTTTCATGCTGCTACTCCTATTTTACTTATTTATTTCTTGCTTTAAATTTTCTATAAATTTTTTTGTATTGCTTACAAACTTTTTGGGTTTAAAATCTTTTATGTTTTTTAATACCTCATTTAAAGATGTGTCCTCATCTATTTTTAAGATATATCCCTCACTATAAAAAACATCTACTAATTCTACTTGATGGTCATCCACATGTTCCCCAAACTTTGATAACCTAGCACATGCTATTACTTTCTTATCTTTTTTTAGGGGCATAACAATTGACCCAGTGCCAGCATGAGTAATTACTAAATCACTTTTGTCAATGTACTTTTCCATTTCATCATAGCTTATAAAATCAAATATTTTCATTCTTTTTGATTCATACTTTGTATATCCCGCTTGTACAATAATTTCACCTTTTAAATCACTTTTTTCTATATAATCTAAAAGTCTTGTGAATTCTTGGTGTTGAGTTCCTAATGTTACTAAAGTCATTAATAAATACCTCCCCAATATTTAGCATTTGGATAATATTTTAACATACTTTCCCATTGAACTACAAATGTAGTATAGGCATGTAATTTATAAATACATTTACCTGTTATAGTCGGAGAATTATTTTTAGCAAATGATTCTATGAAAATTACTTTTTTACCAAACAATTTTCCTAAACAACACATAGCTGCAGCTGTATTTGCTCCGGTTGTAACTATTACATCTGGATGATATTTGATAAGATAAAATAATGACTTGAAGCAATTTCCAATTAATATAAATGGATATAATAATTTTTGATTTCTAGAGCCATATGTTAAATATGCCATATTATACTTATCTTTCATTGATTTAGTCACATCAGTCTTTTCAGTAATTAAAACATATTCATAATTTTCAAAAATAGATTTTAACTCTAGCAGTTGAGTTAAATGACCTCCAACACTTGAAATAAACATTACTCTTTTCATTACCAATATTTTCTCCATTCATAATCATATTTTTCTGGTTTTAATAAGTCATATCCACTACCATCTGTAAAAGTTAGTTCACCGAAATATATTTTTCCTCCGACTTCATATAAATCTACTCTTACATAGTCAAAGTCTTCTGATAATTTTCTTGAAATATCTAACATTTTTTGTAAGTTTTTAGGCTTTTTGAACAAGTCTTTATCTTCTTCATTCATTTCATTGCCATAAGGTTCTATTTGCCAATCTTCAGTTAAATAAGCCCTACAATGATTATTTGTATATCTACCAATATCCATTTGAATAATAATTTTTGTATTACCATCTTTTTGTTTAAAGCAGAAAAATTTATAGTCATTTGGTACCATGTCTGGTGTTCCCATGTATTTTTCAGCAATTATATAAGGTTCTATTTCATTATAAAATAGCTCAAATGTTCTATAACCAAATTTATATTTAATATACTTATTCATTGTTTTAGCTATTTTTTCTAAGTCTTCTGTTTTCTTATCTTTAACAATAATATTAGTTTTTGATGCATTGTTTGTTTTTAAAACAAATTTATTTGGCAATTTTTCTAAATCTTCTTTTGTTATTGTTTTTTTGGCAAAATATAAAGGAATTAAATATTCTTCACCAATTTTCTCTTTAACATATTCTCTAACTTTATATTTGTCTGCACACAAAACATATAAAGGGTTTTCTTTATAGTTTAATTTTCTTACTTGAATTCTTTCACTATATCTCTCTGGATTATCTAAATGTAGTATATGCTTTGTTTTAATACGATAATATATTTCAAGTGACTTTCTTAAGCCAAATATTTTAAGCATTGTTTTACCTATTACTTCTTTTGTTCTGTCTAACATATTTAAACCTCCTCTATTAAGTTGTCTATTGTTTTTGTAATTTTATCATTAAATTTTTTACAATCTAACTTTTTTTTGCATTTATACCCTTCATCTAGGAATTTTTTCATTCCTTGATAGACCCCCTCTTCACTATTTTCACATAATATCCCATAACTGTCAATAATATCTTTAGCATCAGCTACATCAGTTGTAATAAGGGGTATTTCTAATACTCTGGCTTCATTTAATACAATTCCATATCC
>CAKORH010000071.1 GCA_934101235.1 uncultured Bacilli bacterium
TTATGTAGAAACTGAGTGCAAACCAATGATAATTGCTGTAATTCAAGAAGTCTAAGAAATTAGATTTCTTTTTTAATTCATAATTTACTAAATAGGGTTTAACGTGGTATAATCGTTTTAGAATCGGGGATGATTTAATGTTAAATAAATACCTAATAAATGTAATAGTGCCAATTATAGAATTAGATTTTGATGTATACATTCCAAATAATAAAAAAGTAGGAACAATAAAAACACATATTTTAAGTGCTATTAGGGAAGAATCTAATAATTCTTTTAATAAAAATATTAATGATATTAGAATTATTGATAGAGATAGTGGTAAAGAATTTGATAATAACGTCTTAGTAAAAGATTCGGGAATAAAAAATGGCAGTAAAATTGTTATTATTTAAGGGCTGATAAAGTGACAATGCCTGATAGTATAAGAGAAACAGTTCAAAATCTTGTTAATTATGCATATAGAAAAGCAGGTAATCCTAGTGCAGTTCCACCTCTAACAATTAATGATGAAGTTTTAGCAATTATTAATGGTCAATAATTAAAATACTATAAAAAGTTTTTAAAAATCATTAAATTAATAATTAAGTGTCAAGTGGTTTACAGTTATCGTAGAATTTTTTTAGGGGTAAATGTTATAATACTTTTAAGGTATGGATGCCTTAATTATTATTCATAATAATAAAAGAAGGAGGAGATTTTTGTGAATGATATTAATGTAAGTGACCTAGATCAGGGTTATGAAAAATGTAAGGAGTTAAGCACTATTTCATCAACAAATGGTGAAAATTTGTTAAGTAGTTTATCTTCAAATATAGCTAGTTTAAAAAGCCACTGGATTAGTACAGATGCTACTGCACATATTAATAATTTAATTAGTGTTTATAGAGGATTAGATACTTTAATAAATGATGCATTATCTGTTACACATGATGCGGCAGAAAAAATTATACGTATTCAACGAGTAAGAAGTGCTAATGCCAGTGGAAGCGGAATAGTTGGAGAAAGTTTACCATCATCAAAAACATTTAATACGATAGCAGAAGCAGAGCCAACTACAAGATACTATGTAGATGCGGGAGCATTAACAGATTTAACAACACTACAAGATATATTTACTGAATACAAAACTTTCTTAGATAAATTTACAACAGCAAAAGATGAATTACTATCAAATTGGTTAGCCGGTGCTAATAGAGAACAAGCAGTAAGTACGTTTGAAACATTTAACGACGATACAGCTAAGTATACTGATTACTTTAATAGAGCAATTGAAAATTTAAGCAAGGCTACAAACAATATTTCTCAAATATAGAGGTTTAAATGAATAATTGTCCTACACCGGATGTACTTCAAGATTGGATTAATAAGCGTGCAATCTATCGTAATTTGTATACACAAGCCATTGAGGAAGAAAAAAAAGCAAATTTAGCTAAAAAAAATTTTCAAAATCTTGTCAATAATTTAAATACTTTAGACCCAGGAGGAAACTTAAGTGAAGCACAAGCAAATTTAGCCACTGCCAATACAAATTTAATAATTGATAAAGGATATTATGATAATTTAAGTGGAAATTTGGGAGGAGGATTGCTTGTCAATCTTGTCAGTGATGTTAATGAAAGCGCTAATGCTTTTCAATCATTATCTACCGCTGCTGCGGAACGATTAGAATACTATACTAATCTTGAAAAAATTTGCCATCAACATGTACAAGAGTCATACACGAATTGGGTTTATTATAATTCGGCAATAGGAGGATGTGATATAAGTTCATGAGCGAAGTAGGTTTAAAAGGTTTTTATTATAATGAAGCTAAAGTTACGGCTGGATGTGCTGGTATAAATAATGCTGAAGATAATTTGCAAAATATTAATTTATCTACTTTAACATCATTGGAAAATGCCACTAATTTTCCTGAATTTAGCGAAATAGCAGGTGGCAGTTCATATTTAGATAAAATAAAAACATATCTTCCTAATGCTTGCAATAATATTAGCGAATTACAAAATATAATTGCTGCCGTCATGGTAAGTTTAGGAATTGCTCAAACGACAGAAGATGCTAAAGAAATTAAATCTTTTGATATTACAAATGGATCTTCAGTTCAACTTGATGAAAAAGGCTTATGTGACATCTTAGATGCCGTATATGATGGTATGTATGGTAGTGTTGATGAAGTAAGATTCAAAAATTTAGTAACTAAATATGGCTATGCCATAGCTCATACTGTAATGCGTCAAAAAGGCGAGCTCGAAAAGATTTATGGGAACGATGTCGAAGTTCTTAAAAAGAATAACATTCCTGATCATATAATTGATGAAATAAAAAATGATATAAAGGGTGGAAATGACCTTAGAGTTTATCCTACTGATTCATATTATAGCTATGAAAACATGATAAATGATGCTAGTTATTATGTTAAAATTGCAAATCTATTAATTAATAATGGTGCTCAAGCACAAGAAGCGCTTAAAGGTTATAGTGAAAAAGACAAATTAGTTGCACAAAATTTACTTGATAAATATTGGAAGCATAATCCTGATGGTTTACAAGTTAACGATCAAATTTGTGAAGATTTACTTAAAAATGGGAATCTTACGGCAAATTCTAAATCTGCAACTTCAGAAAATTCAACTGTAACAGCTCCTGTAACAAATGAACCGGCATCATCATCTACTGCTAATCCATCTAGTCCTGCAATGTCTGCTTCAACTTCAAATTCTACACCACCTGCGGCCCCTACAATTACCCCAGACGAAATTCTTAAATATGCAAATGCGAGTATTAGAGTTGGTAAAGATAAAGTTGCAATGCCTGATAGTGTAAGAAGCACAGTTCAAAATCTGGTTAATTATGCATTTAGAAAAGCAGGCGATCCTAGTGCAGTTCAACCCTTAACAATTGATGAAGTTTTAGCAATTATTAATGGGCAATAAAAAGCCAGTTCATAATATATTAAACATTATGTAATTTTAAATTTTGCAATTAAAATTTAATTAAGAAAGATAAAAAAAGAATCGACAAACATTCTTTTTTTATTTTTTTACAAAATTTAATCTTTTTTTTAAAAAAATTTGCTCTTTTTATTTTTTTTTAAGTGTAGTATAATTTTTATAGTATAAAATAAAGGAGAGTAATTATGAGGATATCTGTAATTAGGCTTTATTCGATAAAAAACATAATATTACCAGAAAAAGTTTCAGGAGTATATTGGGTTGATGGAATAGATTTAAATGGTAATAGAAGTAATTTAATATCAATAGAAGCTAAAGATGGTAAATGGCAATTAATAAGTAATAAAGAAGTATATTATATTAAAAATAATGTTATGGAACCATCAGTAATTTTAGAACTTGGTAAGTTTTATTATGTAAAAAATGATATAGATAATAGCATATTCTTATTATATTGTTCTCCTGTCATAGAAAACTATAATTGTTATGAAATAAATGAATATATAGATAAAGGATTATTAATTGGAAGCAAAAATAACGCTAATATTTGCTATAGCAATCTTGATAAAGAATCATGTCTAATAAAAAAGGAAAATAATAAATTATATATTTATGTTAATGATACAAAAAATGGTATTTATGTAAATAATTTCAGAATACTAAAAAAAGCTGAAATTAAAATAGGAGATGTAATATTTATTGTTGGACTTAGAATTATGGTTTCAATGACAACAAATAATGGCTTTGCATTATATGTCAACAATGGAACCATCAATTCCATAAAAACAAACATGATTGCTTTAGGAACTATTGGTTCCATGTACTCTGATTTTACAGAGTCATCAACAGAGATAGAATATCCTATATATAATGATAATGATTATTTTTATAAAAAACCTCGAATAGTGCCGGTTATAAATACCTTAAATTTAAAAATAGATGCTCCACCGGCTAAACAAGAAGAAAAAGAAAGTCCATTTTTATTAACTATTGGTCCAATGGCTACAATGTCTATGACTTCATTAATTATGGGTTATCAGTCACTAAATAATGTAATGAATGGAACATCAACTTTAAAACAAGTAACCCCATCACTTATAATTTGTGGAGCCATGTTTGCAAGTATTTTTATATGGCCTTTATTTACTAGATGGTATCAAAAATATGAAAGATTAAGTAAAGAAAGAAAAAGGCAAAAAAAATATCGAAAATATATAGATGCTAAGAAAGAAGAAATAGAGACTAATAAACATACACAAGAAGAAGCTTTAAATATGTATTATCAAGATACTCTTAAGGCAGCTGATATAATAATCCACAGAAATCCTGCATTGTGGCAAAAAAGAAAAGAAGATATTGATTTTTTAACAGTTAATGTTGGCACAGGTAATTTTCCTATGAGTATTAACATTAATTATCCTGAAGAAGGTTTTTCAATGGATGAGGATAATTTAAAAGAAATGCTAAATGAACTTGGAAGTGCACCTAAGAAACTGGAGAATGTTGCAATTCCTTATTCTTTTAAAAACAATTACATAAGTGGCGTATTTGGCCTTTCTAATTTACATAATTTAGTTAGAAGATTATTAATTCAGATACTAGCTTTTCATAGTTATGATGATTTAAAAATAATCATTCTTACCGATGAAGAAAGAGAACATGAATGGAATTTTTTAAAGCTAGCGCCTCATATTTTTTCTGATAATAAATCACTTAGATTTTTTGCAACAGATAATAATGAATATAAAGAAGTTTGTTACTATTTAAATAAAATTTACGAAACACGCAAAAGTGATAAACCAAATGAAATAGATACAAGTAAATTTAATCAATCATATTTAATAATTACAGATTGTCTAAAAAAAATAAGAGAATATGATGTTATTAAAAATATTTTAAATAGCAAAACATACGTTGGATTTAGTCTTGTTATTTTAGAACAGAAAATGACTAATTTACCTGATCAATGTACCTCATTTATTGATATGAGTTTATTAAGTAATAAATATCATGAATGTGAAATAAAAAGCAGTTTAAATCCCAATGAAGTTATTAAATTTGTTCCTGATTTAGATTCAATAATTGATTATGAAACATGTATAAAAACGCTTGCGAATATCCCAATTGATATAAAAAATGATACAGAAGGTAAACTTCCAAATAAAATTGGCTTTTTAGAGATGTATGATGTTGGAAAAATAGAACAACTTAACTCACCGTTACGTTGGACAAGAAATAATCCTATTCTTAATTTAGGAGCTCCAATTGGTGTTGGTAAGAATGGCGAATTAATTACGATAGATTTACATGAAAAGTATCATGGACCTCATGGACTTATTGCAGGTATGACTGGTAGTGGTAAATCTGAATTTATCATTACATATATATTATCATTAGCTATAAATTATCATCCGTATGAAGTACAATTTATTTTAATTGACTATAAAGGTGGTGGCTTAGCTGGAGCTTTTGAAAATAAACTTACAGGGTTAAAGCTTCCTCATTTAGTTGGAACAATTACCAATTTAGATGCCAATGAAATTAAAAGAAGTTTAGCATCAATTTCCGCTGAACTAAAAAGAAGACAAGCCTTATTTAATAAAGCAAGAGAAATATCAGGAGAAAGTACAATAGATATTTATAAATATCAAAAAATGT
>CAKORH010000072.1 GCA_934101235.1 uncultured Bacilli bacterium
GGTACTGGCTTATCAAATCTATTATCTGGATTAAAACTATTTCCAGTTAATGTTACTGCTGTAATAAGTGTTGCAGATGATGGAAGAAGTACCGGTACTTTAAAAAGAGAATTAAATATACCTGCAGTTGGTGATATAGGAAAAGTTATGCTTACTATGTCTAATGCAAATCAAGAACTAATTGATTTATTATCTTATAGATTTAGTAATCCATCTTTAGAAAATCATCCTATTCGTAATATATTATTGGCTGCTTTAATAGATCAAAAGGGTAATTTAACAGATTCTATAGATTTTATGTGTAAATTACTTAAGATTAATGGACGTATTTTGCCTATAACTGAAGATAAAGTTGAATTAGTAGGTATTATGAATGATAATTCAATAGTTTATGGTGAAGAAAATATAACTATGAGTGATAAAAGAATTAAAGAAATTAAATATGATAAAAAATTTAATATAAATAAAGAAGTTATAAAAAGTATAAAAAGTGCTGACTTAATTATTTTTTCACCTGGTTCATTATATACTAGTTTAACTCCACATCTTATAATAGATGAAATTAATGAAACAATAAATGAATCAAAGGCTAAAAAAATGTACGTATGTAATTTATTTACGCAACCTGGAGAAACTGATGATTATAAAGTAAGCGATCACTTAGAATTATTATTACGATATATAAATAATCTTGATGTTGTTATTGCAAATGATAAAAAAATACCTAGTAATATAGCTCGTAAATATTCTAGAGAAGAAGAAAAAGATTGTGTAAAAATAGATAAAAATAATATTGATAAATTGGGTGTTAAATTAATTAGTGATAAAATATATCATATATCAAAAGTAGATGGTACTATTAAACATGATCCTTTGAAAACAGCATATTTAATATTTTCTTACTTAATGGATGAGGTATAAAAATGACTTTCACTACTAGAATAAAAGATGAAATAACTAAAGATATAAGTGATAGTTTAGAATCTAGAATAGAGTTATTATCTTATTTGAATTTTATGGGTGAATATAAAGATAATAAATTATACTTATATATAGAAAATGCTAGTGTAGCTAGATATATATTTAAATTATTAAAAATTAATTATAATATAAATATTAACTTAACTATACGTACTTTAAAAAGATTTAAAATTAAGAAAATATATATTTTATCTATAAATGAAAAGATAGATATTATAAAAGATGAAATAAATGATTTATTACTTAATATAAAGAATTCTAGTAATGAAGAGATTGCTGCGTTTTTAAAGGGAGCATTTTTGGCTAGTGGATCTATTAATGATCCATCTAAAAGTAAATATCATTTAGAATTCTTAATAGATGACATAAATAGTGCTAATTTAGTAAACGAATTACTTATAATATTAAAGTTTAAGAGTAAAGTAATTAGAAGAGATAAAGGGTATATGGTTTATATCAAAATTAGTGAAGAGATAAGTGATTTTATTAAAGTATTAGGTGCTACTAATTCATTATTTTATTATGAAGATATAAGAATATATAGAGATCATAAAAATATGGTTAATAGATTAAATAATTGTGAACAAGCTAATATGGAAAAGAGTATGAAGACTGCTTTAGAACAATTAAATAATATTAAATATTTAAGAGATAATGACTTAATAGATTTATTAGATGATAAAATAAAATTGGTTATTAGTTATAGAGAAAAATATCCTGAAACTACTATGAATGAACTTGCATATATAATATCTATGGAAACTGAAACAAGTTTAACTAAATCATGTATAAATCATTATTTTAGAAAGATAAAAGATTTAGTTAATAAAGATAAAAATAAATAGTGTAAACAATAAAAATAAATAATGTAAATAATATAAGTTAATGTATTAACATTAATTTTTTTTGTGGTAATATTTAAGTAGGTGATATTTATGAAGAAAGGTTTAATATTTGTTTTAGTAACTATAATTGTTATTTTAGGAGGATACATTATTATTGATAAAGTATATGATGGTGATATAAATAATATTTTTAATAAGCATGAAGAAAAAGAAATAGAAGAAAAGAAAGATGAAAGTAGTAGTATAAAAGATGACTTTATTATTTCATATAAAGAAGAAAAGTATGAAGTAGAAAAAATAGTTAGTACTAGAAATTTACCTATAATAGTTAGTAAAAATTATCAAGATATTGCAACTAAGATACAAGAATCTTTAACTGATATATCTAACCAAGAGTGGAAAAATATTAAAGATAGTGAAGATGAATATAAGAATGTTTTAGAAGACAATTTAGGAATAAAATATTTAGTTGATGAAAGTAAGAGAACAAATAAATATATAAGTTTTAAATTTACTGAAGAAGGTACATTTGGTGGAGTATCTTGGGATAGTATAAAAGTGTATAATTATAGTTTTAAAAATGGTGAAGTACTTAAATTAAGTGATATAGTTAGTAATTATGATAAATTTATGAGTGAAGTAGTAAAATTAGTAAAGAATAAATTATCAGAAGAAAATATTGATGTAAGTGAAGATGTTATAAAAAGTGAAATAGTTAAAGATGGTAATTGGAGTATAGATAGTAATGAATTAATTTTCTATTTTGATAAATATTCTATTGCTAGTGGTGCTGCTGGTGTAGTTAATATAAGTGTTAGTTTTGATGAAATAGGTAATTATATAGAAAAAGATTATAAAAATTAGAATAGAGTAGTTAATACTCTTTTTTTGATGATATAATCGTGTTAGATGTAGATATATGAAGATATTAATTGTAGGTTCAGTAGCTAGTGGGAAAAGTACTTTAGCAAGAAAACTTAGTAAAGATAGTAATATTAGTGTGTATGAGGTAAGTATGAAAAATAAGAATGATTTTATGTATACTTTTAAACATAGATTAGTTGTTATATATTTAGCAAATAAATATATTTCATCTGATAAAGTAGATTTGTTAGAAAGAATAAAGAAACATGATGTAGATAAATTATTTAATTATATGTTTTATGATAAAAAGACTGTTTCTAAGATGCATAGGTTACTATCTAGTCATCATGATAATGAAATAGATAAAACATATGAAGATTATGTAGAGATGGTATTAGATTGGGAAAGTGCTAGATATACTAAGAGTGATAAACCATTAAATGCTTATGATACATTATATAAATATTATCCATATATGAAAGATAATATTTTACCGATACTTAGAGAATTTAAGATAGATAAAAGTAATTTAGATAAAGAAAGTGATGTTATAGAATATGTTAATTCCATTAATGTTACGTTGGAAGATATAAAGGAATTTATGAATTCTTATATAAATGATTATTTTAATTGTTAACTCTACAAATTGTAGAGTTTTTTTGATGGAGCCTTATGTTATATTTTAAATGAGGTGATAAGTATTGTTTATTTAATGAGACATGGTCAAGATGATGAAGATTATATTGGAGGATGGAGTGATGTAAGATTAATAGATGAAGGTATAAAGGATGTTAAGAATAATGCAGTTTGGATTAAAGATAATTTAAATATTAAAAAAATAATTTGTAGTAATGTTTTAAGGTGTAGGGAAACTACTAAAATTGTGAATAGTAAACTTAATGTTGATGTAGAATATACTGATAATTTAAGAGAACAAAATAAAGGTTTATTAAATGGAGTTAACAAGTGTGAAGCATATAAAAATTATAAAGAGTTTTTGGATAATATACATATTTATAGTAAGTATCCTAATGGTGAGTCTTTATTAGATTTATATAATAGAATTAAAGTTTATTTAGAATATATTTTAAGGATGAATGATGATACTTTGTTAATAACTCATCGTGGAGTAATTAATATGATATACTTTATAACTTTGAATAAAGAGTTAGATATGAATAAAAAACAATTTAATGTTGATACTGCATCAATACATGAATTAGATAAAAATTTAAAAAAGATAAGGAGAATTAAATGATAAAAAAAGTTGTATTAACTGGAGGACCTGGAAGTGGTAAAACTACTGTTTTGAATAAAATAAAAGATAGTTTTAATTCTAGAAATGTAAAAGTAATTGTAGTTGGTGAAACTGCTACTGAAGTTATTAATTCTGGTATAAAAAGTTTTGGAGAAGATAAGATTGATATTGTTGATTTTCAAGAATTAATATTATCTTTACAATTAAGTAAAGAACGTATTTTTGATAGAGCAATTGAATTTTATAGTGATAGATATCCATCAAAAGATATATTAGTTATTTATGATAGGGGTGTTATTGATAATAAAGCATTTATAAATGATCAAGAATTCGTTGATGTAATGAATAGAGTTGATAAAAGTAATAATTATTCTTTGTTATTAAATAACTATGATTTAATAATTGATTTGGTAAGTGCGAAAGAGTTTTATACAATACAGAATAATGAAGCTAGAAGTGAGGATGTTGATAGTGCATTAAAATTAGGAAAGGATACGTTAAAAAGTTGGTTAGGACATCCTAAATTAAAAATAATTTTACCTAAAGAAAAAATTGAGGATAAAGTTTTAGAAGTATCAAAATATTTAAATGAGTTAATGTCTAAGAAACAAATAAAAAATCAAAAAAAATACTTAGTAGATTTAAGTAAGACAGATATAAATCATATACTAAGTATAGGTAATAGTACATTAATTAATCAAACATATTTAATTAGTAATGATAATTATGAAAAAAGACTTAGAAAAACTTTTATGAATGATAGTTTATCATATAATTTGACTGTTTATAAAATATTATATGATGGTAGTAAAGTTATAGAAAGTAGTAAAAATATTGATAAAAAAATATATAATGAATTATTAGAATTTAAAATGAAAGATAAAAAAATGATAGTTAAAAATAGAATTTATTTTGATTATTTAGGTACTTATATGTATTTAGATATATTTTATGATGATGGTAAAAGGGAAGATATTGGTTATTTAGAAATTGATGATGATAAAGAAGTTAGTATGCCTTTATTTATATCTATATTAGAAGATGTAACATTAGATCAAAATTATAATAATTTTAATAAGGCTACTAGAGATAGTTTATCTAATAATAAAAAATTAATTTATACTTAATTCTGGGTATTTCTTAGTTATTAAGTTATTTAAATTTATATTGAAATGTGTTGCAATTTTTAATAAGTTATCATATTCGTTTAATGCTAAAGTGTTATGATTATGTATTTTTAATTCAATGAATAAACCTAGATTTTCTACATTATCAAATACAATTTCATATTTATCTTTGTATATGTATATAATACGTTCTTTATTTATTTGGGTAAGTATTTTGTAATTTAGATTAGTTAATATATTATTTAGATTTTCTTTATTATCTATTAGTACTTCATATTTTTTCTCCTTATTATCTTTATCTAATTTTTTATAAGATAGTATAATTTTATTACCAGTTTCACGTATTCTAAGCCAGTTAGTGTTATTGTTTTTTAGTTTATAATATGTATCATATTCTTTTGTTTTTTCAATGAATTTTGATGTTTGTTTTATGTTATTTATTATACTTAAATATTCATCATAAGTTACTTTTATTTTTATTTCTGTTTCACAATTATTTTGAAGTTTATTTCCATATAGTAAGTATGATATAGAAC
>CAKORH010000073.1 GCA_934101235.1 uncultured Bacilli bacterium
TCATCAAGAACAACTTCTTTAGTTGGTACAACTCCAACTTCATTAATAGAATTACCATTAGGTGTAAGCCATTTTTGAGTAGTATATTTAATCATGCTTCCATCTAAAAGTTTTTTAGTTTGTTGTACAGTTCCTTTACCATAACTATTAGTACCAACAACCTCTCCACCATAACTTTCTTTAATAGCAGAAGCAAGAATCTCACTAGCAGAAGCACTACCACCATTAATTAAAACAACAACTTTATAATTACGTTTTTCTTTAGTAGTATCTTTCTTTTTAACTTTACCTTTTGAATCCTCTAATTGATAAATAATATCACCCTTTTTTAAGAACAAATTGCAAATATCAGTAACTGAAGTCAAATATCCACCACTATTATTTCTAACATCAATAATAAGTCCATCTATATTTTGTGTTTCAATTTCTTTAAGTTTATTTTTAAATTGATCATAAGAATTACTAGAAAATAAAGATATATTAATATAACCAATCTTCTTATCATTATTTTCAAATACTTCACCACTAACATATGGTATTTCAACTTTACCTAAATTAATAGTAATATCTTTCTCTTCATCATTTCTTTTAACAGTTAATACCACTTTATTTTTACCACTATTTTTAATATAATTAGAAATATCTACACTGCTTTTTCCTTCATAACTTTCGCCATCAACTTTTGTAATTATATCATTAACTTCCAATCCAGCTTTAAAAGAAGGTGAATTATCAAATATACTAACAACTTTTATAGTTCCATCCTCAAAACTAGCAACCGAACACCCTATTCCTTCATAGCTACCAGAAATAGTTTCATTAAAAGTATCAGTAGTATCAGCATCACTATAGCTAGTAAAAGTATCTCCAACAGAAGAAATCATGCCCTCAACAGCACCATCTATTAACACTTTTTTATCTAAATTGCCATAATAATTATCTACAATTGCATAATAAGTATCAACTACCTTCTTTAAATCCTTAGTTACCGCTAAATAATTTTTTCCGGTAATAATACTTATACATCCAAAACACATAAGAAACCCTATTCCAATAGAAAAAATCATTACAATCATAACTTCTTTTGACGTATAAGATTCTTTTTCCCCTTTTTTATTTTTTTCTCTATCAAAAATTTTCTTATTTTTTATTACTTCTTTTATCTTAATCTTTTTTTTATCATTAATACTATCATTATCTTTTTTACTAGTCATCATATCATCCCCATAATAATTTTATCACATAAATAAAAAAAAAGATATAATTAATTATCTAATCATATACTTTTCTAATAATCTCATAACCAATATAGCTGATAATACCACATACATAAAATATAATACCAATAATCATAAATTGATATACTATAGCCTCAGTAGCAGCCTTTATATTAATAAATGTAATATTCATTTTAACAATAATTTTAAATAATAACCCAATTAAAACCATTAAACTACCTGAAATTATAAAAGTAAATTCTAATTTCTTTAAAATATTAATCTTATTCCTTTCTAATATAACTAATAATATAACTATCAATAATACAAACAAAAATAAAATAAACATTAACTATCAATAAGATTAATATCTAAATCATATATATAATCACTTATATCGTTTTTATACTTATTACTTTTATCAATTATTTTATTTTTAAGTACAACATCAATATTTCCATCATTTGTAACATCATTAACTATCATGTCATATATTTTTTCATTACTAAGCTTAGTACCTCCTCTTAGTTTATAACTAACAACATTATTAAGTACTATCTTTAAACTATCATTAAGATAACTAGAGTTCATTAATATATTCATATCATTATCAGTAACATTAAGTTCATTTTTAACATCATAATAAGTACTATTAAAATTACCATTATCATCACTAAGTAAATCTTTAATAGTAATAGTATTAACAATTTTATCAACACCATTTTCACTAGTAACATTAATAATAACAGCATAAGTTCCCATAATAGTACTAATCAATATAAGTAGTACAACAAGACTACTAACAAAGATTTTTTTCATAAATATCACCATTATTAAGATTAACAATATAAATATATATATACAAAAAAAAAGATTTAATTCATTTAAACTAAATCTTTTCATATAACACTTAACTAACAGTAAAAGGATCAGACATAGTACCTTTACCACCATTAATAGCAGTAGGTTTAAGAGAAATTACTGGACGAAAACCAAAATTACTAACATTATCATCAACCATATTAGCAACACCACGACCATCAGCATTCATTGCTGAAACACAAGCAGTATTGAAAAGTGAAGGCGACATAGTCCAATAATTATTATTATTATATAAATAAAAGTCTGTATTCTTCTGATAATAACCATTCATAGAAAAGTTGGCTCCAGCCAAAGTAAGTTCATCGGCAGTAATCAATCCTATTGGATAAGTCAATTTACCATTTCCTAATTCTTCACTTACAGTAAACTTATCATTTTTATTTTGACATAATAAACTAGGAGTATAACTGACAAAATTTCTTTTTAAACCAGCATAAGCAGTTGCATCTTCACCAATACCTGTAGCTGCATTTTCAATACCTACAATAGTACTAAAGAGAATATTAGTACTATCATCATTTGCTACACTTCTATCATTACAATATATTACATCAGCTATATAATTACCATAATTTATTAACTTACTTTTATACCAACTATCAACAACATTTTTTATATCGCTACTATTAACATTGGAATGCGTAGCATCATAATTAGAGGAACCTGCAGTACCATACATATATCCAACATAAGCATTATCATCATTTTTTGAATTATACACACCGACATTTATCAAAGTATCAGTATTTGAATTACCATCACCATTTGCATATGCTCTAGTACCAGCGTAAATCATTCTAACCGAACCATCACCATTTATTCTAATTATTCTCCAATAAAAATTTGCGAATTTTACATAATTATTTTCAACGGCACCTCTAAAATAATAACTAGTCCCTAAATCGTCAGTAGCAGTATAAATTCCTTTAGTACCATCACCTAATCCAGTCGTTCCACCAACACCCTTACCATTATTACCACTAACAGTAGAAAAATCAGGCGTATCAGTAGCTAATACTAAAGAACCACCATTTAATTTATTTAATCTAGTCAAAGTTTCCCTTGCCGAACCAACATCATAATTAGATTCAGTATAAACTGCTTGTCCATCTATAACTATCTTAGAATTAAACACCTTTCCTATTTGACTATTAGGTGTATCACTACTAAGCCATGCCCTAATAGTAATATCTATACTTTCTCTCGCCTTCAAAGTGATATCACTCTTAATAATACCATTAGTAAGCGAAGCAAGTGTTGTAGCATTTCCATCATCAATTTTAACTTTAATATATTTAGCATCAATAGTAGTACTACTACTTGCAGTAGATAATAATTTAACATTAAACTTGTAATCCACGTTACCAGTATTAGTAATAGTAAAAGTATAAGGATCTGTTTTAGAACCATCATCATCACTTAAAGGTAATGCATTAGCAAGTGAAATATTATCTCCTTTCCCATTAGCGGTTATTTCTAATAATCCAGTACTATAAGAATCAGGATTTAAAGCAGTATTTTCATGATAAAATAAAGAATATGTAGAATTTAACAAAGAAAATCCGACTAAAACAATTGCCACAATCACAACAAAAATAATAATTTTTTTCTTATTCTTCATAAAAATTTCTTTGTTCATAATAATACTCTCCTATCTACATTTTATTTTGATTCAATATATACTTTCATAGTTCCAATAAATGCACTATTCATATACTCATTAGTTATTTTCTCATAACTAATCCACATACCTATTTTAATAGATACTTCACTCAATCTTTCAATTTCACCTTCATATATTAAATAACTATTTCTATTATCAGATATACTATCAATCTTGTTATCCAAAACCTTATTTTCTATAGTATTACCATTAACAAAAACATTATAATTAATATATTCATTAGCCAATCTTCTAGAAATATTATGTTTCTTATAATCATCCGTTTCCTCTAATACAATCATATAATAAACTTTTTCATCATTTTTATTAGTTAAAGATATATTTTTAATATCCATAATATCATTAATATTAATTATCTCTTTATCAACATTATTATCAATTATCTCGAAAATATTATCATTATATACAATATGATCACTATTCTTTACCATAATACTAATATCTTCATATATAACTTCAGCATATCCATTATCATAATAAATAATTTTTATATTATCTTTAGTTACTTTTTCATCAACTTTAACATATTTAACATTATCAACAATAATATAGTCCTTTTCTTTTATAGTACCATCAGAATAAATATATTTATCACCATTTTTATCAACTGGTACACTAACACCACTTAAATTAGTAAAGAAAAGCTCATCTTCACTAGTTATATCACTATTTCTAACAAAGAAATTAATATTATCCTTAATCACTATAACACTACCATCAGATAAATATATAAGTTCAATATTAAGTTTCTCATTTTTCTTATAATTACCAGTTAAATCCTTAGTTATGGCTTTAGAATTAATAACACCATCTTCATCTATACCATATTTACCATTAACCGGATATATTCTTTTAAATGAATTATTATCATATCTTATAATAGCGGTTCTATCAGAATAGAAAATTATAACACCATTTTTAATAGTGGATCTTTTCAATTCTATAACAACACCCTTTAAATGACTATTATCAGTCAAATTACTATCAAAAACCTTATCAGCATATTCACTAGTTATAGGTGTTCCATTAATAATACTATTATCATCACCATCAAAAGATACAATTACCCCATTAGATTCATATTTAATAATAGAAGAATCTTTCATATTACTAAATATTAAAGTAATAGCAATAACAAATACAGAAATAGATAAAAGAAGAGAAATAGTAAAAACTAATTTACCATTGTTAATTAGAAATAGAATAAAAGGATTTCTATACTTTCTCTCTTCCTCTACAGTTATTTTATTCTTTTCTTCATCTATCTTTTTTACAAAAAACTTATTTGTCTTTTTCATGTTATCACCTTCTTACAACAGTCATATCACTCTTTTTCTCATCAACTTTTTTCTTAACATTTTTTACAAGTTTAACAATATCATAAGATAATATAGCTAAACATGGAATAAGTACAATTATAATAAGACCACCCTTAGTCGCCAATACTGATTGAACATAACCAAGTTTAGGTATCTTAAATATAACCTCTCCTATTATATTAGTATCCTCGGCTAAAGTAAAATCCGCCGTATTATTAGCATCTCCTTTTGTTTGGAAGGTATACTTATTAGTGGTAGAATCAAAATATTTAGCTTTAATCCTATGAGTAACAATTATATTAGAAAGTCTAGGATCTGAAGATAAGAAAGTAATAATATCTCCAACTTCCAAATCTTTTGCTTCTCTTTTTTTAGTAATAACAACATCTTTAGGCATTATTTCAGGAACCATTGAACCAGTAAGTACAACGTATGCATTATATG
>CAKORH010000074.1 GCA_934101235.1 uncultured Bacilli bacterium
TCTTATTTCTTTTCTATACTCTTCATTAAATTTGAATTGTTCATAATCAACAACATTTGGTAAAAATATATACTTTTTCTTTCTATATACTTTTTTTGAAAATAGCCATTTAGCAGCTAAATCACTACATGCTAAAAACACAGTTGGTGAATTCATAGTAAAAGGTTTAATTAATTTATGCATTAAAATCTTAAATTTAGATGTTGCTGAGCTATTATGCGAATGTGCAATTCTATTTTTAATTTTAAATTTTTTAGCAATACATACATAATTTAGATCGATTGAGTTTGAAATATTAAAATTAATAGTGTCAATCCATCTATTATCTTTTAAATATTGTTTAAATTTTTTGAACCCTTCCAAATGTCTTTTAATAGGATTTCTAATATAGTCTTTTTGTAATTGAACAACATGAACATTATATTTTTTTAAATCATCAATGTACTCTTTAGAGATGATAGAATTAACAACTAATTCAAATTCATATTTACCAAAAAAATTTGAAACAATAGTAATTATTACTTTTTCAATTCCACCAAAATCTCCGAAAACATCCTCAAACAAAACTATTTTTTTCATAATCGCTTATAACTAAATTCCCCAATTACTGTTTCTTCCAACATAAAACCATCAAAATCACATATTAAATAATCATCATTATCTTTTGAATGATATATAAATTTATTATCTTCAACAACTAGTCCAGCATTAGAAACATCATAACATCTTGGATAAAAATAAAAGTCAGAAGTTAATTTATTATAAGAAGAATAAATATATTTTTCTAATGATAATTCGCCTAGTTCAATATTTTTATAAACGTCAGTCAAAACGCCATTATCATTTTTAATTTCAAATTTAGTATCATCTAATTGTTTAAAATAATACAAATTATCATCTTCAATATTAATACTCACAGTAAATGAATTAAACTCAAATTCTTTATTTTCTACAGTGCCTTGAAAACTAAACTTTTTATTATTCTTTCTCAAATTTTCTAAACTAAAATTATGTCTTACTTCATGTGGTTTAAGTGTTATACCTTTATCTTTATTTAAAATTGTTAATGTAAGCCCAACAGTAAGGCCAATAACAGATAATGCACTTATAACAATAATAGATGTAGTCTTAATTTTTTTAGAATGTTCTTTTAAAAATAAACTCAAATTCATATACATATTATCTAACATTTTTAATTAAAACTAAATATTTATTTATTGTCATATATTGAATATAATAAATGCATGAAAAACATTAAAATTATTATTTGTACAACCAAAGATTTCAAATTCCCAAAAGATGACATTTATGTTCCTTTATTACTTAACGCTAACAATATAAATTTAGATTTTAAGTATAAAGATAACACTGGAAAAAATATTAGTAGTAAAAACGCAAATTATTGTGAATTAACTGGATATTATTGGGCTATTAATAATCTAGATTTTGATTATTTAGGACTAGACCATTACCGTAGACTTTTTACTAAAACAAGGTTTCATTTTAAAAATATCAATAAGGCCATTAGTGGAAAAGATTTAGACAAAATATTGGATAAATATGATGCCATTTTACCTAAAAAAAGACATTATTATATCGAAACTAATTATTCACATTACATTCATTCTCATATAAAAGAACCTTTAGATAAAACTAAAGAAATTATTGCTAAAATTTATCCTGATTATTTACCTTATTTTGAGAAAGTTATGAATAAAAGAAGCGCCCATATGTTTAATACGTTCATTTTTAAAAAAGACATTGCAGTCCAATACTATGAATTCTTATTCAATATATTATTTGAATTAGAAACTCAAATAGATATGACTAATTACAATAATGTTGAAAAACGTGTATATGGATATGTTTCAGAACTTCTTTTAGATGTTTTTATAACTAAAAATAATATTAAATATAAAGAATTACCATATATATTTGTTGGCTCACAAAATTGGTTTAAAAAAATATTTAATTTCTTAAAAAGAAAATTTAAACATTAGTAAATATACATATCTTTAAAGAAAATAGATCTATAAGGATAAGTATTACTTGGAATTAATGTAGATAACGTTACAGCAATCATAATTAACCCTATTAATCCTATATATATACATTTTTGATTATCATCTTTCATTTTTGAATACATATAAGGGATGGTAAATAAATCAAATGCATAAAACATCGATTTTAATCTATCTGCTAATAATATTGAGTTAGTTAATAATGCAATGGTCAAAAAGATCATATTTATTACTAATAAAGCACTTGTAAACTTTAAGAAATAATCATCTTCTTTTGTAAAATTAAATAAATAGAAAACTAAAGATACAAAAGGAACTATAAAAGTAAAGAAACTGCCCAAAAATTTCCATAGAGGTGTAGAAGATTGATCATAATTTGGATTAAAGTAATATGCATATTTATTTATTATAGGAATATAAGAAATAGTGTATTTCAAAATAATAAATAAAACAGGACTAATCGCAATTAAAATAAATCCAATAGATAATAGCTTCTTGGTATTAATTTTATTACTAAAATGTCTAATTAATATAAATAAGGTCAATATTACAACATTAATAATTTCGCTATAATGTAATAAAGCACCAAGTATACAGAAATTATATCCAAATAATATCGCTACATTAGATTTAAAATTATAAACAATACTAAATCCAAGAATTCCTAATGCAATAGCTGTACTTCCTCTTGTTTGATTAAAAGAATTAAAATATATGTAATAAAATAAATATATAAAAATTGATATAAAATAATTGTTATTTTTATTAATAAATATCGCAATTATATAAGATAAATTAGTAATAATACTAAAAGTTAAAAAGAACACATAATTAGGCATTCCAGAATTTATTATACCTTTAGCAAATAAAGTAACTATTTTCTCATTAAAAGAAATATCAATACCTTCACGCATGACATTTAAAACTCTATTATCAGTATATAAGTAATCCATTCCTATACCATAACGAGTAGCACTTACAAAAGTAAGAACGATAAAAATAACGCTTATTAAAATGAAAAACCCTGCTAAATCAGTATTTTTTTTAGAAATATTATATTTTTCTTTAAAGTTAGTTGCATACCAAGTGCAAAGAAAAGCAATAAAAAATGTAGGTATATAAACTAGCATTATTTCTTATCCTTCTTTATTTTAATATGAATATAATCAACATCATCTTTAAATATCAAACCTTGTTTATTTAAAAATTCAAACAAAGGTAAATTAATATCTTCACTTACTCCTTCTGCCATTGATTTTGATAAAACCGTTTTAACTGTTTCAAATAATATAACAATATCAAAGACAACATTATAATTAGAAATATAATATAAATCGTATCTTAATTTATCATCATAAGTTGTGTGATAGGTAGTAGAAACTTGTTGTAAGCCAGTAACACCAGCTTTAACATTAAATCTATATTTATATAATGGATTCTCTTTTAAAAATCCTTCAACAAATTCAGGTCTTTCAGGACGAGGTCCAACTAATGACATTTCCCCTTTTAAAACATTTAAAATTTGAGGAATTTCATCAATTCTTGTAGCTCTAATAATTTTTCCAATTTTTGTTATTCTATTATCATTACTTGTAGCTAATTGTGCACCATTTTTTTCAGCATCAACTCTCATGCTTCTAAATTTTAGAATATAAAATTCTTTCATTCCTTTAGTAAGACGTACTTGCTTATAAAATACAGGGCCACCATCTTGAAGTTTAATAATCGGTGGAATTATTAGCCATACTGGAAAAGATAATATTAATATTAATAAACTTGCGATGATGTCTATTGTTCTTTTTACGAAAGCTTCAACTATATCAATAGTTAAAGGTTTTTGTTCATAAGATAATACATCATTTATAGAATTAACATTATTTCCAGCTAAAACAATATCAAAATATGTGGTACATAAAAATACATCTTTATTTAAATTAGAATTAAAATAAAGTAAGAATTTTTGCTTATTCTTAAAACTTAAAGTGTTTAATAAAATTATAGTATTACATTCAACAAATTTTGAATAAACTTTATCAGAAACAGTCATATTTGTTTCATAGAAAATATATTTTATACGATAAGTTTTACTATTTTCTTTAATTAATTTCTTTGCTAATAAATCAGCATCTTCTTTAGGGCCAATAATTAAAGCTATTTTTTTATTCTTTTTATTTAAAATTCCTAAAAAGATACGTATCAAAGTTAATATGAAAAAATAACTTAATGCAATAAAACTAGCAAAAATAACATAATTTAATGAATATTTTCCCCAAATAAAAAATAAGCAAAAAATAGAGAAAGTTATTGTGTAAGATAATAAAAACGAGTTAATTGAAGATTTAAGTAAACCTTTATATATACTTACATTTTTAAAATAAAACTCTAAGAAAATTAATAACAAGAAAATAATAAGCCATGCCATACACAAAATTGGAAATAACGGCATAGAAAAAGGATTAATTTCTGTTACAAAAAACATTGATATAGATAAGCCAAGCGGAAAACAAGTAAAAGCTAAAAATATAATTAATACTTTTTCGACGATTGATAGCCATCTTTTAATACTATTCACTTCATTTCTCATCTTTATCAGTTCCTTTTTGATGGTATATATAATATAAAGAGCATGTTAAGGAAATTATGATAATAATTCCACAAACACATATAATTGAAATAGGTACTATAAGTCTAGAAATTCCTAATTCAATTGGTATTTCTTTAAAAAACGATGTTTTAAATTTATTATTAATAATAAAATTGCGATATGCTCTAATAAAACTAAAATCACTTGCTAAAGATTTCTTAGCTTCACTTGACAACGAATTAATATATTCATATTCAAGATCATCATATCTTTCTTCTTTTGTATAACTTGATAATGTACTATTTGTTGTTTTCTTTAATAAATCTTGATAATAAATAATTTGTTGGGAAGTTGATAAACCATGTCCGCTAGTGGATAACTTTGGATTCATAGTTACCCATACATTAAAATAAGTATATTTATGAATTTTATTATCAATAAATACATCAGCAATAATAGTTTGCTTACCTAAACGATTTAATATACCTTGATTAAAAGTAATCTTATAATCTTCAGTCACAAAATTTTCATTTAAATTATCTTTTACTAAAATTAAATTATCAATTGAATAAAAATCAGCAGGTTCATAAATAAAAATTTTATTATTCAATAAAAGCTTGTCATTTGAGGAAATATAATAATTTCCTTGCTTTACTTCTATATCAAGTTTAGTGTCAATCTTCTTATTGTTTTTAACACCTGCAATTAAAGAAAAATCGCCTAGATTAGCTCCAGTCATAATTCTCAATTTTAAAAATTCATGATTAACGCCATCAATATTTTCTTTCACTTCTTCTGTATCTAAAATTTGAAAATTATTACTAATATTTTCTTTTATGGAAATATTGCTTGAATCAAATTGTTGATCTTCTATATTTCCGATATATACTTCTTTATATGAAAAGGTCTCTAATCTCAACTTATTTT
>CAKORH010000075.1 GCA_934101235.1 uncultured Bacilli bacterium
GTATAAATAAATCAAAATCTATATTTATTAAATCAAAAAAACGTTTAATTTTATCATACTTAGTTATTACTTTAATATTTTCTGTAATATTTAATAAATCTATAATTATAAATAAATCTTTTTCTTTTATACCATAATTTCTCAATATTTGTTCTTTTATTTCAAAATTAATATTATGATTTAATAATAATTCTTCTTTTTCTTTATAGGTTAATTTTTTAATTTTTTCTACAACATAATTAGGATAATAATTAATTATAGCATTTATAATTTTATCATTAAAATTATTAGAAGCATATTTTACTATTTCATTATAAGTCATAGTATTTATCAAATTAATTATAATTTTTCCAGAAAATTTTATCACAACATCAATTAACTCTTTATAACAATAATTCATTTCTAAGATTTTAAGAATATTATCTTCATTAACTTTTGATGTAATTATTAAATCAATTAGTTCTTCAACATAATAATTATTATTCATTCCATAAATTAAACTAACTAATTCTTTTTCATCAATTATTTTTTTTATTAATTCTTTATGTGTATTAAATATTTTTAAATTCAATTCTCTAGGTCCATTTTTTATTTGCCCAAACTCATTACTACCTTTTTTTATATCACTTTCCTTTAAACCACTAATATATCTTTTAATAACTTTTTTATTATTATTTAAAATATAATGTTTAATTTCAAGTGGTAAAAAACTGCCCATTAATCCATTTAATTCATACTTATTTATTTTTTTAAATACTCTTAGTACTCTCTTTTTAGATATTTTTAATGTCAAATCAGTAAGATCAACAAACTTACATGTACAACATCTATATAATGTATATCTATCACTAAATTTAATCATTTTTTCTATATCAGATTTTCTCTTAATCATAATAATTTTTTTTAGTTTACTTGAAATCGAAAAAGAATCACATAATAAAACTAACAATTCTTTATTTTTTATATTCATAATATAATTATCAATATAATTACTATACTTTTTTATTATAATATTTTGATATTCTTCACAATAATCTAGATTTCTTAAGCATTCAATAATATTAGATTCATTAATATAATTATTAATAATAAATTTTTTATATTTTTCATTTACAAAAATTGATTCTAATATCGAAGAAATATAAAATGTTTTAATATTATTTTTTTTAATAATACTTTCTTTAAAATTATCACTAATATCATTATTTTCTAAAATTATTTTAACAAATGAACTATCCAATAAAGAATTTAACAAATAAAATTTATTTTTTTCCGTTACTTTATCAGATATTATATAATTTAATATTTTTTTTTGATCATTTTTATTTATCATAAATTTCAATAACTCACTAATATAATAATCTTTTTCTAAATATTCCATTTTAAAATCTACTTTATTAAATTTGTAACATTTAATAATTCCATTTATTATCTTCTTTTTATTTTTACTATGAATTAATTTATTATATATTAATTTCTTTTCTTCTACACTAATATTTTCTAAATATAATTTACTATATATTTTTTTTGCATTTATAAAATTTAACATTATAATATATCCTTAACTCCCTTTTTCAATTAGTTATTGTAATATAATTTTTGCTTTTAGTAAAGAAAAAAATACCACTATTATTAGTGATATTTAAATTGTATATTATTCAAAAATATCTAAATTTTTATTAAAAGTTTCAATATTTATTTCACTCATTATATTACTATTTCCAGAGAATGTTGAAGGTACACTAAATTCGCTTGAATTTTCACTTAATCCTAATGCAACTAAAATATCTTTTAATATTGTTTCATCATATGTAAAATCAGAATTTAATGCATTTCCTAATAATACTAAATTATTTTGAGTTGTTTTTAATACAAACATTAACATATGTTTACCATTATATAAATAATCAGCAGTACTAAAAGTTACTCCATTTATTGTAGTATTTTTCATTTTTGAATTCATTTCTGTTTCAAATTCATTTACTGTTTCTTCATAACTTCCTCTATAAAAACTTAATATAAACGCTTTACTATTTGATACAAAAAGTAATTTCCCATCATCTTCATGTGCTTGATAACCGTTTGGAATTATAAAATCTAATCCATAATAATTTATTGTATTTAAAGTAGTTGACGTATTATTTTCTGTATTAGTAGGTGCTATAGTTGTGGGATTAGTAGTAGAAAGTATATTCGTATTATTACTATTTAAAGTATTATTGGAATTAATCATTTTAACAATTAAGAATCCAGATATTCCTAAAACTAACATTAGTAATATAACTACAATTATTAAACCAACATTACTCTTCTTTTTTTCTTTTTTTGGAGTATTATTTACTTCTGTATTATTTACAGTATTCATAGTAGGTTCAGTATAATTAACTGACTGTTGGTTATACATATTATTAGACATTTCATTATTAATAGTTGGTTCACTAGTATTTATATTATCATTTATATTGTTATTAATCGTGCTATTCATATTGTTATTCATTAAATTACTTTGATTATTATATTGAAAACTATTAGTATTTAATGAATTATTGTAAGTATTATTCATAGGTAAAATATCAATATTTTGCTGTTCAAATGTATTTGGATTAATTACATTTTCTGGTTGACTATTGTTAATCGTATTAAATGCATTATTGGATTGCATATTATTTATTTGTTCATTTAGATGAGTATTTATTGGTTGTTCATTTTGAATATTATTACTTATTGTTTCACTTACATTGTTATTTGCCATAGCGTCATTTGAACTATTTAATTGTGATTGATATATACTATTTTGATTATTATTACTTAATTGTGTATCAATGCTATTAAAACTTGGTACTTCATTATTTATAGGTGTTTCATAAAATGGAACATCGCTTTGTTCAATATTTGATACTTCAACATTACTTGGTTGTAAGGTTGTATTATTTAATTCATTACTATTTAAATTATTTACTTGCTCATTACTATTCATTTGAGGTAACTCAATACCATTATTAATAACAGGTTCATTATTCATTTTTGGTAATTCTATTTCAGGGGTATTATTAAAAGCATTTAATGATGATCCATTATTATTTAAGCCAATATTATTCATTTCATTATTATTTTCATTATTCATAAATTTCCTCCTCTTATTTCTAATTAATTTTAATTAACTTAGAATTATATGTATTTTCTGCTACGTCAGTTATTATAAATACTGAGTAATATTCGTTATCATTTTCAAAATTTTCATTTATAAATTTTAATTCATTTATTTTATTTAAATCTATAATAAAATAAGTAAATTAATACAATTCTTAAAACTATGCTTTCTAATTCATTACTCCCAAGATATGAATCTGATTCTAAATCAGAACCAATCACATATTTCATAAATATTCTAATAATATTTTTATGTTGTTACTTTTTATCATTAATTACTAGATCAACAATCACATTTATACTAAATAAAATTGAAAGTAATAAAATACTTATTATGAGTAGTAAGGTCTTTTTGTCCTTCCTATAACCTCCTATTCTATATAAGATTATAACATAAAAGTATTAATAATTGTTAAAAAATTAGAAAAAAATACCCTTTAATAGGTATTATTAATTGTTTATATTTTTTTCTCCCTCTTCTAACATAGTTGTAATAAATATTCCGTAACCAGTATATGGATTATTTACAATGACATGAGTAACAGCTCCATATATTTTATTATCTTGAATAATTGGAGATCCACTCATACCTTGAACTATACCACCAGTTTCATTTTTCAATTTCTCATCTATAACTTCAAATGATATATTTTTTACTTTAGTGTTTTTATTTATATCTTTTATATTTATTTCAAAAGACTCAATTTTTTCTCCCTTTAAAACAGTATATATATATGCCTTACCAATATGTAAATCTTCTTTTTTACCTACTTCTAGTTTTTCTATGTTAGGTAAAGATTTAGTATATTTACCATATATACCTGAAACAGTATTTTTACTTACATTACCAAATCTATTATTAGTATAAAATTTAGCATTTTTAGTACCAGCATTACCAATACTAGATCTATCTATACTAGTTACACTACTTTCAAATATATACCCAGTCTTAACTTCAACACTTGTCATAGAATTACTTTCTATTATTTCATGTCCTAGAGCTCCATATATTTTAGTTTCTGGATCTATATATGTTAATGTACCTATACCACTAATTGAATCTTTAACATAAAGACCAGTTTTATAAACTCCGTCAACATTTATTAAATTAAATGTTACATTTGCTTCTTTCTTATTACGCAATACAGTAATGTTAACTTTATTATCTTTTACATTTTTTTCTATTTCGTTTACCATTTCATCAATTGTATAAACATTAATACCATTAACTTTAATGATAATATCTCCTATTTTTATATCATTAGTATTAAAATTATTATTTATTTTATAAAAACCTATTACTATAATTCCTTTATTATATACTTCTATTCCTATATTGTTACCACCAGGTATTATATAATCAGAATATGCTTTAACATTAAGTGGAAATAGAAGTAATATTAAAATATATACTATCCTTTTTTTCATTCTATCACCATTATTATAATGTGTGATAAAACATAAAAAAAACAGCCAATTATTGGATATAATTAACCGTTTAAAATATTTTCTCCTAAATTTGTAGCTTTAGCAACCCTTTGTCCACTCCAGCCCATCCATGTTCCTACATTACCAGAATTATTTTTTGGAGAAGTAATTTCAAATTCTAATACTTGTTGTCCATTATCATGACCCCACTTATTGGCTGGATTTCGATCCCATTTTTGAACAGTTTGTGATTTTGCATCCATAATTATAGCAGGTATTTTAGTTCCATCGCCTAGATAAAAATCTACTTTATCTCCTACTTTACCAAAAGTATCTGTACATGCTACTAAATATCTACCATCAATAGTTGCTACATTATTGTCAGCTTGTGATCCACTATTATTCCATTTGCTATAAACTGAAGCTTGACTAGTACCAGAAGACCATTTTCTATTAATAGTTGTATAAGAAAAGAACCCAGAATTTCCATATTCATTTGGAACAATAATTTCATTTCCTTGTCCTAAACTTTCAGTTGAAGTTAAATTTGAAGCTACAGAACTTGTTTGAGTAGAAGATGAAGAAGTTGAAGTATTAGGTAATCCAGATAAATTTTTCATATTATTTAACTGTTTCATTACATTTGATTCTGCTTCTTCTTCTGTAATTTCATAATCTTTTAATTGTGTATCAATAAAATTTATTAACTGAATCATATTTTTATTTAATTGACCAGTTATTCTAGATATTTTTGCAGTTATTAATGCAATTAAATTACTAATTTCATTATTACCTATAATCATCCTTAATTTATAAACATTTTTTATTAATGGAGCCATACAATCAACACTAATAGAATTTTTTATCGTTTCCATTTCCATATTTATCGATTTTAAAGTTATATTTTCTAAATCTATTCTTGCC
>CAKORH010000076.1 GCA_934101235.1 uncultured Bacilli bacterium
TAGAAGCGTCAAATTTATGTAAAATCATTGTAAATCGAACCCCCTCTAAAAGCTGTACTAAAAATATACTAACACTCAACCCCCAAAAACGTTGGGGGGGGGGGTATGAAGAAATATGTTTTTTCGTGAGAAAAAAGGAGTGATAGAATGAGTCGTAAACAAAGAATAATAATAAGTATAACAGGAATAGTATTAGTAAGTTTAATATTAATAGGATTAACTTATGGTTATTATTTAACAAAAATAAAAGGAAATACTAATAGCAAAAGTATATCTGTTGTAACAGCAAATCTTTTAATTGAATATGCAGATGTAAATGATGAATTAATAACAGATAGTGCTGTAGAACCAGGAAAGAGTTGGACAAAAACATTTGTAGCAACTAATAAAGGAAATAAGACACTTACATATGGAGTAGCATTAGAAAATGTAGTAAATCAATTTGAAAGAAAAGATGATATTGTATATACATTAGATTGTAAACAATATTCTAAAACAGGATTTAGTATAGATAAAACAAATAAGACTGTTACTGGAACTATATCTGGAACATGTAATGGAGTAAGTGAAGAAACAACATTCCCATCAATAGGAACAATATTAGTTGAGAATGATATAGCAGATGACAAGGCACAAGTATATACTTTAAAAATAACATATAAGGAAATGAATGTAGATCAAAGTGTAGATATGAATAAAACGTTTAGTGCGAAAGCAAATATAGTAGATCCAAACAATTTTAATCCTTATGTTAATGCACCATTAAAAGATGTAATAGTGGCAAGTGCTAATGCAGCAACAACAAATAGTGATGCAACAAGAACAATATATCAAGAAACACCCACAACTACACCAGGACAAGCAATATCTACAGAAACAGAAAAAACACTTTCAAAGACACAAGATGATTATGGAGATAGTTATTATTATAGAGGAAATGTTGTAGATAATTTTGTAAACTATGCAGGAATGTGTTGGAGAATTGTAAGAATACAAGGAGATGGAAGTATAAAACTTATACTAGCATCAGAACTACCATGTAGTGATACTAACGTAACAACATCAAGTGGCTATGCAACAGATGGTGCAGCAGGGGTGCAAGGAACAGAATTATCTGCAACATATGGATATAAAATGGTAGGAAGTTATTATATAGATGATTATATAAATAGTACAGCAGATACAACAGGAAATGCAAGAACAAAATTAAACGCATGGTTAGAAAGGAAAATAACAAAAGATAGTGATAAAGCACTTTTGAAAGATGAAAATTGGTGTATAGGAGATAGAACGACTGCATATGATTATTCAACATATGCATTAAAAACAGAAACAGCAGAAGAATTAATTAATGCTGGGACATCATTTAATTATAGTGCAGGAAAAAGAATATGGAACACAAAAACACCAACATTAAAATGCGATGGAAAAAAAGATAGAGATGGAGAAATAGATATAAATAAAGTAGGAATGTTAACAGCAGATGAAGTAGCATTTGCAGGATCAATTGGATTTGATTATACTGATCAATTAACATATTACTTGAAAAAAAACACTACGTCAAATTCTTGGTGGACTCTTACACCTTTACAGTTTATTGATTATTTTAGTGACGTATATCACAAAGATGTTAAATCCGTGAGTTCGTTCGTGTCCTTGTACGGGAATACTTTGAGTTATCCAAATAGAGTAGCTGAAAGCGACTTCGTCTACAGTGGTTCAAACGGTTTTGCTGTCCAACTACGTCCCACAGTGACACTCTTGTCAAATATTCAAATTTCAAGCGGAGATGGAACAGTGAATAATGCTTACGTTGTAAAATAAAACAAGAGGTTTATCTTGAACGACCTCTTGTTTTTTCTTCTTCTTCATATTCATTACTCATCATATAAGTAGAATACATATTCATATATTGCTCATATAAATCATTATTCATTTTATTGTTATTTTGATTATTTAACTGATTACTGTTTTGATTATTTAATTGATTGTTATTTTGTATAGAATTTTGTTGTTGTTTAGTTTCTTCTTTCTTCTTTTTTTCTTCTTCTTTTTTCTTTTTATTTTCTAAATCTATTTTTTCTATTTCTGCTATTTTCTTATCATTTTCTAATATAGTAGTATCTATTTGACTGTTTAATAAATTAGATTTTTCTTCTTCTCTAACTAATTTATTTTCAATACTTTCTATTTCTAAATAATAATTATAAAACTCATTACTATCTAAATAATCATTAAATTCATTATTAAATTCTTCTTTAAATAATCTAACTTCATTTAATGTAGATAATATATCCTTTTTAGTAGATATTAAGTTAGATTTTTCTTGTAATAAACTTACTTTATAATCGTTGCTTGGTACTATATTTGTAGTACTTACGACTTTTATTTGACTTCTTAATTTATTAAATACTTCTTCTATATTGTTATTATTTGTTTGTTTAGCATAATTAATAGCAATTTTTTTTAATTCACCATTATTTTTTATTTCCATATTACCTAAATAATATTTATTTTCTACAACTTCTTTTGGTGTTATATTTTTTACTTTATTTGTATAGTTAGATATTGACATTTGTAGAGTTAATAATTTATCTCTAAATTTAAATAATTTATTATTAAATTCTGTCATATCTTTATTATTTTCTTCTTTTTTATTATCTAATTCATTATTTGTATTTTTCTTATCATTTATATTAGTTAATAATATATTAGTTTCTTTATTTATTTCATTTACTGAATTAGTATAATCTAATTTATCTTTAAATTCTGGATATAATTCTTTTAAATATTTAGCATTATTATTTTCTTTCTTTAAAGTATCTATATAATCTTTTAAATATTTTGGTTGTTTTTTAGATAAGTCAAAAGCTATATTAATAATATTTCCATCTTTAATCATATTAATTCTTTCGATAATGTTATTTATTTCTTTACTATTCTTATTAGCTCTTTCATAAAGTTTATTAATATCATTGATATCTTTAGTATTTTCTAACTCTTGATTTATTCTGTGTATTTCCATATTTAAATCATGTAATGATTCATAATCTTTTTTTATTTTTTTATTAATTGTTGTAATAAATTCTTTTTTACCATCATTTAAATATTTTTCTTGTTCTTTTTTTTCTAAATCCTTTGGACTAATTTTTTTCTTATCTTCATTTTTTTCTTTAGTTTGTTCTTTATTTTTATCTTCTTTCTTATCTTCTGTAATTTTTACATTTTTTTTACTATCTTTTTGTTTTTCTTCTAAATCTTTATTTTTATCTTTTTGATTTTTAATATTTTTATCTTCTTCATTTGATACTTTACCTGTATTTTTTTTAACATTATTCTTTGTATCTTTTATTTGATTATTTTTAATATCTTTGTCATTTTCGATATCTTTATTGTTAATTTCTTCTTTATCTTTATTGACATTGTTTTCTTTATCTTTAGTGTCAGTTCCAACTTTGGTATTTTTAACATTCTTATTATTTATTTTTTTCTCATTGTTTAACTTTTCTTGTTCTTTTACTATTTTGTCTTCACTATTTTTTTTCTCTGTCTTTTTCTTCTCCTCTTGTTCTTGTTTTATTTTCTCTATTTGTTTTTTCTTTATATTTTCTAATTTCTTTTTTTCTATTTGTTCTTTTTGTTCTTTCTTTTTCTTTTCTTCTTCAAGTTTTTTCTTTTCTTCTTCTAATTTTTTCTTTGCATCATCTTTTTTCTTTTCTTCTAAAACTTTCTTTTGTTGTGCTTTCTTTTTTTCTTCTTCTAATTTTTTTTGTTTAATATCATTCATTAATTTTTCTTGTTGTTTCTTTTTTAATTCTTCTAAATTCTTCTTATTATCTTTAATTCCAACAATTCTAGGTTTCTTTAAATTATTATTATTATTATTAGATTTAACTTCTTCCTTAGTATCTTTTGTTTTAATAGCGATAGGTTTCTTATTTACTACTTTTTTTCTTTTATTATTAAGTAAAAGTTCTTCTTTTTTTCTCTTTTTATATAATTCGTTTTCTTCTAATTTTTTCTTTTCTTCTAATTCTTTTTTTCTTTTTTTTGCTAATGCAATATAATATAATTTTAAATATTTAAAATAATCATTAACATCTTTTTTATTTGTATTCATAATAACACCTAATTTCTAGATTTATTGTACCAAAAGTTGATTTTTTAGTCAAAAAATATTTATTTATTTTTAAATTTAAAATATAATTGAAATAGGAAGTGATTTTGTGAAAGTATCAGATATTATAAAATGTACTAATGGTACATTATTAAGTGGAGATATGGAATATTTTGTAGATGGATTTTCTATAGATTCCAGAACAATCAATGATAGTGATATTTTTATTGCTATTAAAGGTGATAAATTTGATGGAAATAAATTTGTTAATGATATATTAAATAGTAATAGCGTAGGGGTTATATTTGATGGTAATATTGATATAGATTTAAATAAATATAATAATAAAATAATAATAAAAGTAAATGATTCTTTAAAAGCTTTACAAAGTATGGCTAAATATAAAAGATCTCTTTATGATATACCTGTAGTCGCAATTACTGGAAGTGTCGGTAAAACTAGTACTAAAGATATTGTTGCCAGTGTAATGAGTCTTAAATATAATGTTTTAAAAACGGAAGGTAATCATAATAATCATATTGGTTTACCATTAACTCTTTTAAAACTTAAAAATCATAATGCTATGTGTATAGAAATGGGTATGAACCATTTTGGTGAAATTAGTTTATTAACAGATATATTAAAACCAACTATAGCAGTAATAACTAACATAGGAACTGCTCATATAGGTAATTTAGGTAGTAGGGAAAATATATTAAAAGCAAAAATGGAAATACTAGAAGGTTTAAAAAATAATGGGGTAGTAATAATAAATAACGATGATGATTTATTAAATAAATGGAATATAAATAATAAATATAATGTAATTACATATGGTATAAATAATAATAGTGATTATATGGGAACTTATATAGAAGAAAATATAAATTCTAGTAGTTTTAAATTAAATAATATAACTGATATATATGTTCCAGTTGCAGGAAGACATTTTATATATAATAGTTTATGTGCAATATCTGTTGGTAAAGTATTAAATATAGATATAAAAGATATAGTAACTGGTATAAAGAATTTTCATTTATCTAAAAGCAGAATGGAAAATATAGATTTAAATAATGGTATAAGAATAATATCTGATTGTTATAATGCAAATTATGATTCTATGAAAGCATCCTTAGAAATATTAGGAAAATATAAAACAAGAAAGATAGCGGTTTTAGGAGATATGTTAGAATTAGGAGAATATAGTAGTAGCCTACATTCTAAAATTGGTTATTTAATTGATGAAAATAATATTGATATATTAATTTGTGTTGGTAACTTAAGCAAAAACATTTATGATAACACTACAATAGAGGATAAATATCTATGTAATGATAATACTGAAGCAGAAAATATATTAGATAGTATAATAA
>CAKORH010000077.1 GCA_934101235.1 uncultured Bacilli bacterium
GATAAAACTATTTTTATAGTGTTATCTCCAATAGTTAATGTTTCATTATTATCTACAGTTACAGTAGTACCTTCATCAGATTTTGCATCAATTTGTAATGATTCTACTTCATTTAATACTTTAAATTCATATTCTAATACTTTAGAATCAAAATCTCCAAAATCTATTTCTTTGTTTGTTTTTTTATCAGTTATTTTTAGATCTGTTAATGAAAGTTCTTTATTATTTGTTGAATTATTATAACAAGCATAATATGTAGTATTTTTTTCTACTTTAATTGTTCCACGTGAGCCTTCTTTACAAGTTGACTGTGTACCCCATCCATTAAATCCTTCTTTATCTAATGTAGGTAATGTTATTGAACATGTAGTACCACTTGAAACTTCACATTTTTTTTCGGTTTTTTCTTCTTTATCTTGTAATATAACTGTATATGTTGTTTTATTTGCATTTGCTGTTGTAGTTGTAGTTGTTGTTTCTTGTTCTTTAACAGTAGTAGATACATAATTAGGATTTTTCATTGAAATTGCTGTTTTGTTTTTAGAATCACTAATTTCTATTATTGCTACTTCTATATTCGAGAATTTTTTTATATAATCCTTATTTTTAATTTTAATCCTTGTTTCATTATTTTCATTTTTTGTTCCGACTTCGAAAAATGATGAAATATCTTCTCCATTATGATTAAATGTCAATTTATCTCCAACTACTTCAGTACAAGTAAAATTATTTACTGTATTTGGATCCATTACATTTTCAGAGCCACATTTAAGTGCATTAGCACTTATTAATGGTACAAACATAAACATTAAGCATATTATTAATTTAAGTTTTTTCATTATATCACCCTTTACTATTCATAATAATATTAACATATATTTTAAAAAAAGAAAATAATAAAAAAAGGCTTTATAGCCTAATATTCATATACACCATGAATTTTTTCTAATTGTTCGTTTGTCAAATCATTTATTTGCCATTTGTTATCTACTTTTGTTAATTGAAACTCTATAGTATAATCTACTTTTTTATCTGTATTTTCTAGTTTTTCTAACTTATAATTAGTAAATAATTCTTCATCATATTTATCGTCTTTTTTAAATTTATCTGGATTTTTAACTAAGTAATCATTTGCTTCTTTATCAACAGTATAATAATCATATACTGTAATTTGAGCAGTTACTGTAGCAGAATCTCCATCTATTTTTTCATCCTTAATCTCATATTTCATATCCTTAAATTGTTTTAGATAAATATTTTTATATTTTTTATTTTGTTCATCTGTTAAATTATTATCATTTATATAATCATCTAATTCTACTACAATTTCTTCATCTTGGTTATTATATTTAGATAGTAATTTTTCTACAGCACTAGTTGGTGTGTTACCTAATGAGCAAGCAGTTGTTATTAACAATAGTAAACAAATAGAAAAAAGTGCAATTTTATTTTTCATATATCTCTCCTCATAATTAATATGAGTTATTATTTATTTTTTATACATTATTTTAATAAAGTTTCTATGTAGGTTGTTTTTTTATTACTCACTATTTTTACATATGATCCATTTATAATAGTCATCTTAGGTGCTACATGTCCTATATCTAAATCATATACTATTTTTATATCTGGTATGACATCTTTTATAACATCCTCATATGTTTTATTTGTATAACCATTTTTAAATAAAATTCTACCTATTAAAATACATTTAGTATACTCAAAATATCCTGCATATTTAAATTTATAAAGAATATTATATAATGTTTCTTTAGATAAACTAAATATATCAAAAAACCATATTATACCTTCTTTTCTATATCTATTTATAAATTCTTTTGTATAATCGTACTTTGTTCCAATGATATTATCTATTACGTCTAAGCAACCACCTATTATTCTTCCCTCTACACATACATCACCATTTAAATTTTTTATTATTACTGGTTCGGTTAAATTATAAGAATTATCATCCTTTTTTTCTATTTCGTAAAAATCATATTTGTGTTGAGGAAGTATTTTCCCTTTAAGTAAATTTATATTATATAAAAGTGATTTATGTAGTACTGTTTGATCAAAACTTGTTGAATTATTACCATATATAGTTGCTATATCATATTTAGTTGTAATATAGAATAAAATACTTGTTGGATCACTATAGCCTTCTATCCATTTTGGATTTTCTTTTATTAAATCAAAATCTATATATTCTAATGAACTTATACAAAAATCTCCACCACATGCATTTAATATACATTTTACGTTTTTATTTTTTAATAATTCATTAAATTCTTTTCCTCTATTTTGACTAGTATTACTTATTTCATTATTGTTTCTAACACTTTTTGTTTCTACAATATTGAAATATTTTTTTAAATTATTAATAGATTTTATATAATTATTAAGTTTGTGTCCTACTCCACTTGAAGGTGCAGTTATTCCTATTAAATCTTTATCTTTTAAAAATTCTGGATATATCATAACTATTTTTTATCCTTTAATAAATCTCTTATCTCTGTTAAAAGAATTTCTTCATTTGATTTTTTTGGTTCTTCTTTTTCTTCTACTTTATTTTTCTTTAACTTTTTATCTGCATCTTCTTTAATCTTATTAAATACTTTTACTATTATAAATATACAGAATGCCATTAATAAAAAGTCTATTATATTTTGTATAAAAATCCCATAATTAATCGTTGCATCTTTAAATTTGATAGTTAGATTTGAAAAATCATGTCCTCCTGTTATTATACCTAATATTGGCATAAAAATGTCTGTTACCAAACTTGATACTATTTTTTGAAATGCTCCACCTATAATTACACCAACTGCTAAATCTAATACATTACCTTTACTAATAAAATCTTTAAATTCATTTAATAATTTTTTCATATTTTTACCTCTTTCTTTTTTATTATACAAGATTTCTAAATTAAAAAAAAGTTATTTACTTACTTTTCAGATAGATTTTGTTTCATTAGTTTTTTTACTTCTTTATATAACTTTTCGTTTGCTTTTTCTAATGTCATATTTCCTACTTTAAACGGTTTACCATATCGTATAGTTAAATTTTTACTTCTAAATTTATAATCTCCAGTTATACCAAATGGTACTATTAAAGCATCACTTTTTTTTGCTAATGAAACTGCACCAAATTTGAATGGTAATAGAAGTGCATCTGTTTTATTTCTTGTTCCTTCTGGAAATATCCCTATTGCACCTCCATCATATAAAACACTTAGTGCATTATTAACTGCTTCTGGATCTTTTTTTGTTCTATCTACACTTATACATCCTGCAGCCTTAAAAAACCAAGCTGTTTTTTTTGAATCAAAATACTCTTTTTTAGCCATGTAATGAATACCTCTTTTAGTTGCTATTATTGTTAAAAATTGATCATATAAGTGTACATGATTACCCGCTATAATAATTGGACCTTCAGTTGGTATATATTCTTTATTAATTATTTTTGGATTAAAGTATATTTTAAACAAATTACTAAATAATAATCTACCTATTTTATAAAATCTACTTATATTTTTATTCATTATTATCACTTCCTATATTATTAATTATATTTTTTAATTTATTGTTACTAATTTCTATGTCTTTTGTTGCAATAAATTTTTCTGTAAATACAATTTTTATACTTTTTTTAAATGGTTTATATTCTCCTATAATTTTAAACGGTAATATTTCAGTGTTTGTTTTATATGATAATCTTACTGTACCAGTTTTAAACGGTAATAATTCTTTCTTTTCTTTTTCAGTAGTACCTTCTGGAAATATTAATACTACACAATCATTTTTTAAGTATTTTTCTGCATTTTCTAATGCACTTTTATCTTTTTTTGTTCTATCTACACTTATTAAACCTAAATTATTAAATATTATTTTTTTAGGGCCCCTAAATAATTCTATTTTTGCTAAAAAATGTATGTTTCTTTTTGTTGTTGACATTAATAATAATGGATCTAACTTTGAAGTATGATTACCTGCTAAAATTATTTTTTTATCTTTAGGAATATTTTCTACTCCAATAATAATTGGTCTATATATTAATTTAAATAAAAATGTTATTATTGGTCTTACAATTTTATATAAAAATGTATCATTATATTTCATAAACTAACCTCTATTCAATTATATCAAAAAAGAAAAAAAATAGATATTAAATCTACTTTTAATTCTATTTTGTAAAGTTTTATTTTAATGATGAAATTAATTCATCTTTTTTCATTGTAGTATATCCACTAATTCCTTTATCTTTTGCTAATGCTTTTAATTCAGCAACTGTCATTTTTGATAAATCTTTAGATTCTTCTTTTACTTCAGTTTTTTTTGTTTCTTCTTTTTTTTCTACTTTTTTAACTGTTTTTCCTTCAAGAGCTGATTTTGAAATTTCAACTAAATCACTGAATGCTTTTGGATTATCTATTGCTAATTCACTTAACATTTTTCTATTAATTGTTATTTCTGCTTTTGAAAGTCCAGCAATGAATTTTGAATAACTAATATTATTTAATCTACAAGCAGCATTAATTCTTGTAATCCATAATTTTCTGAAGTTTCTTTTGTTTGCTCTTCTATCTCTATAAGCGTATACTCCACTATGAAATACTTGTTCTTGAGCAGTTTTGAATAATCTATGTTTACTACCAAAGTAACCTTTAGCAGCTTTTAATACTTTTCTTCTTCTGTTTTTTGCAACAGTTCCACCTTTAACTCTAGTCATTACACTTCACCATTAGATGACATTTTTTAACTTGTCAACTGTTCCTTTCGATAATTTTCCAGCTTTTCTTCTTTGTCTAACTGCTTTTGCTGTATCTTTTGCAGTTTGGTGGTTTCCACCAGATTTTTTATAAGTGATTGTACCACTTTTATGTTTATTTAAAACTTTACTACTTGCCTTATGTGTTTTTTGTTTTGGCATACTAATTTCCTCCTTATTTTATTGGTGCTAAAATCATTGTCATATTTCTACCTTCAAGTTTTGGAGCACTTTCAGTTGTTGATACATTACTTAATTCATCAGCAAATCTTAAAAGTACATCACGTCCTAATTCTGTATGAGCCATTTGACGTCCTTTAAATCTTAATGAAACTTTAATTTTATGTCCTTTTTCTAAATAACTTGCTGCATTTTTCTTTCTAGTTTCGAAGTCATGAATATCTATTGTTACTGATAACTGATATTCTTTTATTTCTTTGTTGTTTTCTCTTTGACGTTTTAATGCCTCTTTTTGTTTTTTTTGACGTTCATAACGGTATCTATTATAATCCATAATTTTTCCTACTTCATGGCCTGGAGTAGAAGACATAAGAACTAAATCTAGTCCAGCATAATTTGCAAGTGTAAGTGCATCTTTCAATTTTTTAGTACCCATTTGTTCTCCATTTGGACCTATAACCATTAATTCA
>CAKORH010000078.1 GCA_934101235.1 uncultured Bacilli bacterium
ATAACTTCATATTTAAATGATAATAAAATTAAAACACCTAGTAGTTTAAAACGAAAAAATCCTAATTCTAAAATGAGATATAATGAACAATGGACTACATCATCAGTTAAAAAGATATTAAAAAATAGAATGTATACAGGTGACATGGTTCAAAGTACACAGACCAAAGTAAATTATAAATCTAAAAAGAAAAAATCTCTTCCAAAAAGCAATTGGGACATAGTTCCTGGAACACATGAACCATTAGTTGATAAACTAACATTTGAAAGAATACAAGGTAATGTCAAAAGGACTAATGTAAGTGTTAGTAATAGAGAAAAAAGATTATTTGAAAATTTATTATTTTGTAAAGAATGTGGAAATGCTTTAACTATTACTTATAGAAAAAATCAAGATTATTGGACTATCAATTGTAATAAATATGCAAGAGATCCAAGAAGAAGATTATGTGAACCACATTTTATGCCATATGATAAATTAGAAGAAGTTCTATTTGAAGTAGTAAGAACAACTTGTAAAAATTATATTAAGCAAATTGATTCTAAATCATTATCTAAAGAAATAGCAACTAAAAATAATAAGAAAGAAGATAGTAAAGAAAAGATAAAATATTTAGAAAATAAGATAAAGGAATATATCTCAAAAATTGATATGTTATATGAAGATAAATTTAAAGGCAATATATCAGATGCTACTTATAAAAGATTATCACAGGAAACAGAAAACTTATTAAATAAAGCTCAATTGGATTTAGAAAAATATAAAGGTAGTAAAAATGAAAGTGTTAAAACTAAAGAATTAGAAGAATATGAAAAAAGAATAAGAGAATTAATAGATATAAAGAAGCCTACTAGGGAACTTTTACAAACATTAATTGATAAAATCGAAATTGATAAGGATAAAAATATTGAAATTTTCTATAGATTCATGATTTAAAAATTCTGTGCATTTGCACAGAATAGTACATAAAATTTAAACTCGTATATATCACAAATATAACTTCGGTCCAAAATGGTCCAAAGTCAAAATTTAATCAACTTTTACAAAACTTGTGCTAGAATTGAAAAAACACAAAATTCTAACTTGTACTCAAGTTGGGTACAAGTTAGAACTTCTGTTCAATTTGGTTAGAAGTTAAATATTTTATTAATATTTTTTTATGCGAACTTTACCTTTATGTTAAAAAATACCAACAATTTATTGTTAACTTATAAAGTATTATGCCGATAACGAAATAGAAGCATTGACAAATTATACCAAATTCGGTATAATTGCAAGTGAGGTGAATAGTATGGAATTTATGACTACAAAAGAAGCTGTTGAAAAATGGAACATTAGCGAGAGAAGAATAAGACAATTATTGCAAGATGGCAGAATTGAAGGTGCCATTAAAGTTGGAAATAGTTGGAATATTCCTATTGATGCTGATAAACCTGTTGATAAGAGAATTATTAAACCGGATGATAATAATTTTATTATTGATTTAGATGATAATTATTTTTATGAAGTCGATGGCTTAAAAAAAGAATTAGATAGTAAAAGACCGATACCAAAAGAAACTCTGAAATCATTAAAAGAATCTATTAACTTAGAGTGGACTTATAATAGCAATGGAATTGAAGGTAATACTTTAACATTAAGGGAAACACAAATTGTTTTAGAGGGAATAACTGTTGGTGGAAAATCTATTAAAGAACATTTAGAAGCAATTAATCACGAAAAGGCAATTTTATTTTTAGATGATTTGGTTAAAGATAATGAACCAATTAGTGAGTGGAATATTAAAAATATCCATCAGTTAATTTTAAAGGATATAGATAATGAAAATGCTGGAAGGTATAGAAAAGAAAATGTAACTATTAAAGGTGCAACACATATTCCTCCAGAGCATTTAAAAATTCCTGAATTGATGGAAAAATTAATATTAACTTATAATACTTGGAGTGAATATCATCCAATAATTCAAGCAGCATTATTACATGGTGAGTTAGTTAAAATACACCCATTTGTAGATGGTAATGGAAGAACATCCAGATTACTTATGAATTTAGTTTTAATGAACAACGGATATAATCCCGTAATTATTAAAAAGGAATCAAGATTAAAATATTATGAAGCATTAGATAAAGCACATACAACTGGTAATTACACTGACTTTGTTAAATTGGTAACTAAGTTAGAAGTTGAAATGTTAAAAAAATATTTAGAATTATTGTAATGGAGGGTTAATATGTTAAAAGTTTCAGGAAAATGTGACGAAAAAAATAAAAACGATATTATTGAACAAATAATTGGAATATTCGATACAAAAGAAAATATTTATGGAGAGGCATATATTGGATACCCATTATATTCAATTGAATATACTAATGAGCAATTAATATGTGATTTAGCAATAGTTTCTAATTATGGCCTCTTTGTAATTAATATTATTGATAAAGAACTATTAAACTATGGTGAATTACAAGATGAACTTTATATTAAAATAGAATCAAAATTAAAAAAGTGCAGCTTTTTAGTTGATAAAAGAAAATTACCATTTGAGATTAATGTGTTATCTTATACGCTTGTTAATATTGAACCTATAGATGGATATCCTATATGTAAAAATATTAAACAAATTACTGATTATATTATTTCTAATGAAAAAAATATAGATAATAATAAGGTTGATTTAATATCTTCAGGAATACAAGAAGCACAAGGATTAAACAAGAAAACTGAGCATCCTAATGCAGTTGAAGGCACTAAAGCATTTTTAATTAACAACATGAATCAAATTATAGAAAAATATGATTATAATCAAATGAACGCAATAATGGAAGATCCAACAGGAATTCAAAGAATAAGAGGAATGGCAGGATCTGGTAAAACAGTCGTATTAGCGAGAAAAGCTGCTGAATTACATACAGCGCATCCAGAGTGGCAAATTGTTGTTACATATTACACAAGAACATTGAGAAAACAATTAATAAGTTTAATAGATAAGTTTTATATGATTAGAAATGATGGTAAACATCCTGATTATAATAAATTAAAAATAATGCATGCATGGGGTTCTTCTTCATCAGATGGTCTATATTATGACATATGCAAAAATATGGAAATTAAAGCGCTAACTTACTATGAAGCAAAAAAGAAGTATCCGTTTGTAGGAAGACCTTTTGATATGTTGTGCAACGATGTTTTAGAATATGGACAACCATTTAGAAAACTATATGATTGTATATTAATAGATGAAGCTCAAGATTTTAGTGGCCGTTTTTTAAAATTATGTTGTAATGTTTTAGGTAAGGAAAAGAGATTGGTTTATGCTTATGATGAATTACAAAAATTGAATGAATTGTCTATGGACTCTCCACAAATAATATTTGGTCATGATATTAGTAAAGATACACCTCTAGTAACATGTTATAGAAATCAATCAAGAGTTATTGTTACAGCTCATGCGTTGGGTATGGGATTATATAGGGCAGAGGGAATGATACAGATTCCCAATTCTGTTGATGTATGGGAAAGCATTGGTTATAAAAGTGAACAAAACATAATTGAGGGTGAATCAGTTACATTGTATAGAGATAAGAGTACTAGTCCAGATTTTTTGGGAGCAGCCGTCGATGATTTAATAATAATTGAAAAATTTGATGATTCCAAAGATGTTTATATAGAATTACTGAATTCTATAAAGCAAAATTTATTGGTAGACGGGCTAAACCCTAATGATATTATGATAATTGATTTGGATGGTATTAATGCATCTTCGCATTTTTCAGAGTTACAATTAATTCTAAATTCAGAATTATCAAAATATAAAGATATTAATATGCATCTTGCTGGCTCATCTAACCCTGAGGACTTTTTTAGAGATGACTCCATCGTTTACAGTACAATTTATAGAGCCAAAGGAAATGAAACATACTACATATACATATTAAATGCACAAAAAAGTGTTGATACTTTGAGTAGAACAAAAGATAGGAATGCTCTTTTTACTGCTATTACCCGTAGTAAAGGATGGGTTCGAGTATATGGTTATGGTAGTTCAATGTCAAAATTATGTGATGAATATGAAAAAGTAAAAGAATATGATTATAAATTATATTTCAATGAGTATCCAACAGAAGAAAAAAGAAAAGAAATGGTAATTCTTAATAAGGATATAAGCAAAAATGATTCTGATGCTTTATCTAATACTAAAAAATATATTGATGAAAACCAAGAAAATATGGAAATTCTTTTAAAAGAATTATTTGGTGAACAATATAAAAGTAGATTAAGAAGTTTTGTAGTAGAAAATGAAGAAAACTAATAAAAAATTTATTCGTGATTTTATGTCAGATTATAATAATATAGTGAGAGAACTATATGAAAAAGAAATGATTAGAGACATAAAATCTCATGTAATTAATGATTTTGGAGAAGTTGTTGAAATTACACATGAAAATAAAAGCAATGAATCTAACATATTATATGATAGGCATTTACCAATAGAAAAAATTATGAATATTTTATTAGAGAATAAGGAATATAATTTACTTTTATATGATAGAAGTATAATAAAATATCAGTTTACAATTAGCAATGGTAAGATCTGTAAAGAGCGTTTAATTTTTATAAAAAAGCATAATTATCTTTGGACAAAAGATGAGATTAATAAAAAGGATATAGATGTTTTTGGGATTGATTGGTTTCAAGAAGAAGCTAGTATTCCTATTGTTATAAGAATAGACTATGATGATGAAAATTATGAAGATATAATTCATCCTATTACGCATATGACATTAAGTAATTATGAGGAATGTAGAATACCTATGATGGGTGCGGTAACTTTATATAATTTCATGAATTTTGTTTTAAATTTCTTTTATAATGATAGTTTAAAGTGCTCTTCAGTTTTTGAAGAAACCAATATTACAATATCCCAAAATGAGAAGAAAAGACTACATTTTGAATGGGAATAATTAAATTAACTACACAATGACCATCACCAGGGGGTGATGGTGCTGAAATAATATATGCTCTTAGAAACAATGATACTTTTGCTAAAAAAATAGCTAAAGAATTTGAAACCGCTGGACAAAATGTTAGAAAATATTATCAAAGAAGACTTCCGAGTAATCCCGCGAAAGATTATTACTATATAATGCGTGATACTCCTAATAATGAAACTGTTATTGTTGAGTATGGTTTTGCAGATTCCGATGGTGATGATGTTAATCAATTAAAAAATAATTGGGAAAACTTAGCTGAAGCTGTTACTAAGGCTATTGTGGAATATGTCGGAGGTAAATATATTGCTCCATCAGATTCAAATTACTATACAGTTAAAAGTGGTGATAGCCTATGGAGTATTTCTAGAAAATTTGGAGTAACAGTTAATGAACTGAAAGATGCTAATAA
>CAKORH010000079.1 GCA_934101235.1 uncultured Bacilli bacterium
GATATCTTGTATATCTTCAACTAAAATTCTTTTTTTACCTAAACCCTCAATATATTTTTCAATATTCCTGATTTGTGTAGAAGATGCTTGTTCTTCTTCACTAACTTCTTTGTTAGCCTTCATAACTGCTAACTCAATTTTGTCTGGACAGTAATCCACCATGTGTCCATCTCTTTTTATGACTTTCATACTACTAAGTCCTCCCTCTATGATTTGATTTTACAACATTATAAAAAATTATCAATGTTGCAATTGCAACATTTTACTTTTTTTGTTATTCTTTTATTAAGAGGTGTAAATAGATGGAATTATTTTATAATATTTCAAAATTTCAAAAAGAAAAAATACTCCAGTATTTAGAGGCAAATACATTATCTTTTAAAAAAAATAATATAATTCTTTCAAGTGTAAAGAAAGATGACATTATAGGTTTTGTTGTAGAAGGACACTTACAAATAATTAAAACTGATTATAATGGTAATGAAACAATGCTTGAAGATTTGTATGAAAATGATGTATTTGGTACTAATATATCTTTTATTTCTAATAATGAGTATTCTATTAAGACTAAGGAAGATACTAAAATTGTTATACTTTATTTTGATGAAATTATTAATAAAGAATTAAATTGGGCTTATTACAATCAATTTTTAAAAAATTTATTAGAAATTGTAAATAATAAAATAATATCAAATAATGAACGTATTTATATTTTAACAAATAAAACTATTAGAAATAAATTACTTGCTTTTTTTAAACTTGCTTCTAATAAAAATAATTCTAGATATATATATTTACCATTTAGTTTTACGGAACTTGCTGATTATTTAGCTGTTGATAGAGCAAGTATGCATAGAGAATTAAAACACTTAAAAGAAGAAGGTATCATTGATATTAAAAATAAACGTATAAAATTAAATACATATGACGAATTATTTTATTAATATTTAAAAATATGAGATAATAAAAAAGGTGATTATAATGAAGGAAATGGAAGAAAAATATGCTAATTTATTAATTAGTAGATGTTTATCTATAAAAGATAAGCAACCATTATTTATTAGTGCTCCTATCGAATCTATAGATTTTGTTAGAATATTATCTAGAATTGCTATAGAACATGGGGTAAGAGATATTCATTATGAATTTAGTGATGAAATATTAAAACATAATGAACTTATGTATTATGATAATGAAGATTTATTTAATAGTAGTTTTTTTAATAAAAGTGCTTATGATGAATATGCCAAAAAAAATGCTGCATTTTTAATGTTATGTTATGATGAATCTTTAGTTATGAGTGATGTAGACAAAGAAAAAATGAAATATATTGGTAAAATAAATATATCTACAAGACCAATATATAAAGAAAAACAATTAAAATATGAAGTTCCATGGTGTATTGCTAGTGTTGCTACTGATACTTGGGCTAAAAAAGTATTTCCAAATGATAAAAATCCAAAAGAAAAATTGTGGAACGAAATATTTAAAATGTGTTTAATTGATAAAGATGATCCAATTCTAGAATGGAATAAAAAATTAAAGAAAAATAAGGAATTGGTTGATAAGTTAAATTCTTTAGAAATAAGAAGCTTACATTATAAAAATAAATTAGGTACTGATTTTACTATTGGATTTGAAAATAATATTTGGTGTGGTGCAGATGCAGAAAATAATTTAATTGTTAATATGCCTACAGAAGAAGTATTTACCTCACCTAGTAAATATACTGCAAATGGTATAGTTTATGCTTCTAAACCTTTAATTTATAGTAACAGTTTAATAGAAAATTTCTGGATTGAATTTAAGGATGGAAAAGTAATTAACTCTAATGCATTAGTTGGAGATGAGTTATTAAAAAGTATTTTTGAAATAGAAGGTGGAGATTATTTAGGAGAAGTAGCATTAGTTAGTAATGACTCCCCTATTAGTAAATCTAATATTCTTTTTTATGAAACGTTATTTGATGAAAATGCTAGTTGCCATTTGGCACTTGGTCAAGGATTTTTAGAATGTACTAATTATGAAACTTTAGAAAATTCTAATATAAATAATGCTAAAACTCATGTTGATTTTATGATTGGTACTGATGACTTAGAAATTGTTGCAACTTGTAAAAATGGAAATGTTACAATTATGAAAGATGGAAAGTTTGTAATATAAACAAAAGACATAGATTTTAATTTTTTTATCTATGTCTTTTAATTTGCTTTTTCTAATTTTTTATCATGTTTTATTTCTTTCCATTTTACATCTTTTTTAAATAAACATGCAATATTAATTGGTATCCAAGAAAGTATAAATACTGTAAAAGTTAATATACCTAGTACATTATCTTTAAATGTTCTATCATATAATTTTAAAATTAATATATTTAAAATTACTCCAATAATATAAAATATTAAGAAACATAATATACCAGAATTAAATAAATATGAAAATATATCATTTAATTCTATACCTATTTTATTAAAAATAAATAATTCAATCGTTAATGCAAAAGCTAGTAATTGTATAAATGGTGCAATTATAAATATAAATTTATCTAATGCTGAAACATTACCCTCTTTAAAAAATTGAGATAACAATCTTTTACCGTAATGTTTAGTGCATTGCATTATACCTTTACTCCATCTAATTCTTTGATGCCATGATGTTTTAAAATCTGTTGGCTGTTCATCATATGTTATAGCTTTATCTACATATACTATTTGTTTTTTATCTAAAATACACATAATAGATATTTCAATATCTTCAGTTATTGTTTTAGGATTAAAACCTTTATCTATAAAAGATTTAGCAATCATAAATCCTGTTCCATTAATTGTAGATGACATTTTAACATGAGTTCTTGATGCATTATAGAATAAGTTTTGCATGTAATAAAATAAAGTATAAATTGTAATAATCCAACTATATGATAAATTTTTGCTATCTTTTCTACCTTGTTCAGCAATATAACAAGATTGATATACATTATTCATAATTGATAAGAATTTTTTGTCTACAACGTTATCAGCATCGAATATTAAATATGCATCATAATTAGTATCTTTTAATTCACTAAATGCATATTTTAATACTTCACCTTTTGTTTTAGTCCTCTTTTTTACGTCAATTATATTTACTTTTTCTTTTTCTGCAATGTTTCTTGTGTTATCTGTACAATTATTTATTAGTACATATATATCAAATAAGTCTGATTTATACGTTTGAGACTTTAAACTCACTATTAAATCTTTAATAACCTTCTCTTCATTTCTTGCAGGAATAAGAACTGCAAATTTAGTTAATTCTTTACTATTTTTAATTTTTGTTTTATTCTTTTTTAATATAAATAATCCTGTTATAACAAAATATAATGAATATATAAATGTTATAACAAAAAATATATAATATAATGTTATCATTTAAATTACTCCTATACTATCCCGTGAATACATATAAATTATCTTATTAATTTTATATTAAGTCAACAAATAATCATATTGTGTCTATTTGATTAACTAATACTTTACATATTCATTATAATTAAAAAATATATTATTATCTATATAAAATGAGTAGCAAAAGAGATATAATTGGTAGAATAATTTAAAATAACTTTAAATACATTAATTTTTATTATTAAACGTACTTCCCTATAAAATAAAAATGTGTGGTATAATAGCTTTCAAATAGGAAGGAAAATATTATGGCAAACTTAAGTATAGGATATTTATTTAAAAAGAAGTATATAACCTACCAAAATAAAAAATATGAAGTATTTAAATTTATTGATTATGTAGCGGGTATTACATTTACTAATCTTCAAAATATAAATATATGTAATGTAATGACTGGAAATAATGTAGGAATGTATGCAAGTTTTATTAGTGATTATGAAAATGAATATGAGTATGTATTTTTAAATGATGATATTGAAAAATCGATTGAAAATAATAAAAATAGTGTAAATTTTATCGAAATTAGACAGAAAAAAATTTCTTCTGTTGCTAATTATTATTTAAGAAATGAAAGTAGTACTGGAGTAACTAAATTATTAAATGAAGATTTAATATCATATTTACAAAAGGAAAATAAAGAAAATCAATCTAGCTTTGATGAAAATGAATTTTTTAAAAATAGTGATATATCATCAATGTATTCTTCAATTAAGAAGACAATAATTTCACAAGATGAACAAATAATGCAAATATTAACAACACTATTTAAAAATCAAAAGGTTATTAATTCTGATTTAGATATAGACTTAATTGCAAAATTAAAAGAAAATATTCTTATTTTTGGTCCTACTGGAACAGGTAAAACAGAAATTTTAAAAAGAATTTCAAAACTATATAATATACCTATTGTCATTGAAGATGGAACTTCTCTTTCTGAAACTGGATATCAAGGAAGAAAAATAACAGATATGCTTGAAGATTTATATATTGCAGCAAATAATAATATCGAACTTGCTGAAAAAGGTATTTTGGTAATTGATGAATTTGATAAACTTGCTGAAAAAAATATAGATAATCAATCTCATGTTTCTAGGTTAGGTGTTCAAAGATCATTGTTAAAATTATTAGATGGATCATTATTTTATTTTAATGATAAAAAGTTTGATACATCAAAATTAACAATTGTTGTATTAGGTGCTTTTACAGGAATTACAAATAGTGATGATTATAAGCAATTGACAATTGATGATTTTGTTAATTATGGAATTATGAGAGAATTAATTGGTAGAATTTCAAAAACTATAGCAATGAATGCTCTATCAACAGAGGATCTAATTAAAATATTAAAAGAATCTGAATTTAGTCCATTAAATACTTATAAAAAATTATTTAATATTTTAGAAGTTAATTTTGAATTTAATGATGCTTTTATTGAATATATAGCTGAACTTGCAATTGCTAAAAAAAGCGGTGCTAGAGGTTTGAAAACTATATTTGATGATTGTATTAGTAGTGCTTTATTTAGAATTTTTGCAGGAGAATATTCAAATATTTATTTAGTAAAACCTAACGAAGAAAATGATAAGCCATATATTTTAACAAAAACAAAGTAATTTTTTAAAATTAAAAGATCATTTAAATTCATAAAAGGTCTTTTAGTTTTTAATCTTGATATTTATATAAATATATTAAAGTCAAAAAAAGTCTTTACATTCTTAATGATAGCGACGGTGAGACTTGAACTCACGACCTACCGGGTATGAAAAATAAGCCCCAAATCAAATTACTGTTTATTTTTTACCGTTTTCCTTATTAAATAAGGCTTCGTTCCGATATAAATTATAAAATAAAATATAAGTAAATTCAAATAAATATAAATA
>CAKORH010000080.1 GCA_934101235.1 uncultured Bacilli bacterium
AATGTAGAAGATAACTATTTAAGTTTTGCAGGAATGTGTTTTAGAATAGTTAGAATAGAAGGAGATGGAAGTATAAAATTAATACTTGCATCAGAATTAGAATGTAGTGAAACTAATCTAACAGATGATAGTGGTTTTGCAACAGATGGTGCAAAAGGTGTAAAGGGCACAGTTATTAGTAGTCATTTTGGCTATAATAAAGAAACAGTTAGTAATTATAATGTTATTACTAATGATTATTTAGATAGTAAAGTTTTAAAACAAAATAGTGCTAGAGTAAAACTAAATGAATGGTTAGGAAGAAAAATAACAAATGAATCTGATTTAGCATTATTAAAAAGTGATACATGGTGTATAGGAGATTTAACAAATGCATATAGTGATCAATCAACAGGTGAGATAGTAGGAAAAGTTGCTGATTTAGTAAAAGAATTAAATAAAGATTTTGTTTATTCTGCAGGAAATAGATATGAAGCAATAAAAACACCATCATATAAATGCAGTACTACAGGAGTTGACGGTGAAACTGATATAAATAAAGTAGGTTTGATAACTTTTGATGAGATGGTATTTGCTGGAGGTGGAGCAACTACTGATGGAGATGGAGCTAATATTTCAAATTCTTATTTAAAAAATAATGCTACATCTAGTGAAAGTTGGTGGACATTATCGCCATATTTTTATAGCACACTTTCTACTAATATATTTGTAATTTCAACTACAAATGAATTTGATTATAGTTCAGTTGATAGTGATACTTCTTTATTAAGACCTGTAATTACTCTTAAATCCAGTGTGAAAATAACAAGTGGAGATGGAACAATAGCAAATCCATATAAAGTTTCATAAAAAAAATTAGACATTAAAATTGTCTAAGTCTATTATGTCATTTACATTTAATTTTAAAGAACTATTATTAGGTAATTCTAATATGTTAGTTCTTTTTTTTGATTTAAATATTAATATTTTATTAGGTTTAATATTTCTATTAATCATTAATATTCTATTATCTTTATCTAATAATAATACATCTATTGATTCTTTCATAAAATATGTGTGTATACTTTTACAGTTGGTTATTAAAAGACCATAATCTATATTTGTTTGTCCCATTAAACCTATTAACTTATCTTTAAAATTATTTGCAATTTTTATATACATTAAATCACTACTTTTCTATATATATTATATAGTATATTATGTTATTCATCAAATAGTTTGACTATTAAGTGTTATTATGTTATTTTAATTCATACAAAGAGGGATATTATGGTATATTTATTTTTAATTATTATTTTATATTTAATTACTACTAGTATTTCTGTATATACTACTAATAATCTTAATACTAATATTATTTATGATATTTTAGAGGAATATAAAATTGATTCTAGTTTTTATACTATGTTAGATGATTCATCATTGTATTATTTAAATAAAAGAATTAAATTAAGTTTTATTCCTATATTACATTTTTATATTATTAAATATAATATTAATGAATCTAATTATGATAAATTATATAATAGAATGTTAAAGAGATTACTTAATAAAAATAGAATAGTATTGAGAAGTTTAAATAATAATAAAGAGTGTAATAATAATTTAGATTATAATAATTATAGTTATGATTGTAATACTTCATATAGTGATTATAGTTATGATATTTCATCAAAAGATTTTACTAATAATATTTGTTCTGATATTTCAGTAGATGAATTTGAAAATGAAATTATTTTACAAAATATTTGTGAATTAGATAGTAAAACATATGTTTATGCTAAATATTTGTTATATATTTATAAGAGAGAAAAAAATAGAATAACTAAATTAGATATTTTAAATCAGGCTGATATTGTAATATTAGATAAATATATAGGATATTTAGAAATTTTATTAAATAGTTATGAAGAAAAAAATATTAATACAATAAAAAAATTAGTTAAAGATGATAATAATTTTCATAAATAATTCATAAAAAATCATTAAACTTAGTGTGTTAGTTATGGACATAATTTAATATTTGTTATATTATATATAAAGTGTCTTTTAAAGGAGTATCAATATATGAAAGATTTTATGAATAAGAATATATTATTAAATTTTATAATTAATTTTGTATTTATATTAATGGTAGAAGTAATATTTAAAATAGTTAATAAATTTAATATATTAGATTGGTCTAGTTTACGTATTATATTAAGTACTATATTATTAAGTATGATAATTAGTGGTATAGAATATTTTGTACCTAAAAAAATACATAAGTTTATTAATATTATTATATTGTTTATTATTTCTATATATGCATTAGCACAAACTGGGTTTAATAATTTTATAGGTGTTTATATGTCACTTGGTACTAGTAGTCAGTTAGGTGCTGTAATTGATTATATTAGAGAATTTATATTAAGTTTTAAATGGTATTATTATTTTGTTATGTTACCATTTATACTATGTTTAGTTTATTATATTTTTGTTAATAAGATTGTTGTTAAGAAATTTAATGTAAGTTTAGTTAATACTAAGTTTAAAGAATTAAATAAAGATATGTTTTTAAAAAAGGCTTGGGGTATGTCTATTATATTTATATCTATTTTTGCAGTATTTTTATCTACTTTAAAAATACCTTTTATGCAAAATAAATTACAAACAGTTAGTAATATGAATTTATATAATAATCCTAGTGTTCCAAGTATTTCAGTTAAACAATTTGGTATAACTAATTTTGGTATTTTAGATGTTAAAAATTATTTTGTACCTAGTGAAGATACTCATGAAGATATTTTGATTGATGAAAGTGAAAATAAGAAAACTAGTAGAAGTAAAGATGATACAAAGTGGAAAGATTTGATAAGTAGAGAATCTGATGCTACTATGAATACTTTAAATAAATATTTTATTAATAATGATAGTAGTGAAGAAAATGATTATACTGGGTATTTTAAAGATAAGAATTTAATTGTTATTATGTTAGAGAGTGTAAATGATATTATTATAAATAAAGAAGATTATCCGAATTTCTATAAAATGTATAGTGAAGGATGGCATTGGGAAAATAATTATAGTCCTAGAAATAGTTGTAGCACTGGTAATAATGAGATGAGTGGTATGATAAGTTTATATTCTATTTATAATACTTGTACTGCTAATAATTTTAAAAATAATACTTATTATGAAAGTATATTTGGTTTATTTAATAGAAGTAATTATAATACTTTTAGTGCACATGACTATGTAGCACATTATTATGATAGAAATACTATACATACTAATATGGGTAGTATGAAATATTATGATGTAGAAGATTTAGGGATAAGTTATTCTAGTCAGTATAAAAATTGGGCTAGTGATGAAGATTTTATGACTAAAATATTAGATGTTATAAAAAATAATGATAGTGATAATTTTATGGCTTGGTTAACTACTGTTAGTAGTCATCAACCTTATTATTATTCATCTACTGAAGGTGATAAGTATTTAGATTTGTATAAAGATTTAGATTTAAGAATAGATTTAAAGAGATATAAATCTAAGTTGAAGATGCTAGATAATGCTTTAGGTATTTTATTAGATGGTTTAGAAAGTCAAGGTATTTTAGATGATACTGTAATAGTTATGTATGGAGATCATTATCCTTATGGACTTGCTACTAGTACAATTAATACTGTATTAGATTATGATACTAGTGTAGATTTTGAAAGTGAGAGAGTTCCATTTGTTATATATAATAGTAAGTTAGAATCTAAGACTTTTAAAGAATATACTTCATATATTAATTTACTTCCAACTATTGCTAATTTATTTGGAATAGATTATGATCCTAGATTATATGTTGGTAGTGATATATTAAGTGATGATTATAAATCATTAGTTGTATTTGCTGATGGTTCTTGGAAAAATGAAGTTGCATATTATAATGCTAGTAAAGGAACAGTAGAATATTTTGGTGATAAGGAATATACATTAGAAGAAGTACAAGAAATAAATCAACGTGTTGATACAAAAATGAAAATGAGTAGTTTAGCTATTAAGAATAATTATTTTAATTATTTATATAGTAATTTATATCAAGAATCTTAATTGATTCTTTTTTTGTTTGATTTGATAATTACTATATGGTATAGTATTTCGTATCAAAGAGAAATAATTTATATAAGTTATAATTTTTAAGTAAAGAATTAGATATGTAATTTATTAAATATAATAAACGTATTTAATTTTTGTTAAAGTTATGTAAATATAAAATTTATGCTTTGTTTGGTTAAAAAAATATGATACAATTATAGTATATCGAAAAAGGGGAATGTTAATGGGACAATATTTCACTAATGATAATAATCTTAAAAGTGAATATAGAAATATTATATATAATTATAAAGATTATCACTTTACGTTTTTAAGTGATTTAGGGGTATTTAGTAAAGATAGAGTAGATTATGGTAGTAAGTTGTTAGTTGAGACTTATTTAGAATATGGTAAAAAGAATGTTACTGTTTTAGATGTTGGATGTGGTTATGGTTTTATTGGTATAATTATATCTAGAATTATGGATTCTTATGTAGATATGATAGATGTTAATAAAAGAGCGGTACATTTATCTAATATTAATATTAAAAATATTGGTTGTAATGCAAATGCATTTATTAGTGATGTATATGAAGAAATAGATAAAAAATATGATGTAATTATTTCTAATCCACCTATAAGGGCTGGTAAGAATGTATATATGAATATAATAGAAAATTCTATTAATCATTTAAAAGATGATGGTGAATTTTGGTTTGTTATGAATAAAGATCAAGGGGCTAAAAGTACAATAGAGAAGATAAAAAATGTTTATGATGTGAACGTTTTGAAAAAAGATAAAGGATTTTTTGTAATTCTTTGTAAAAAGCGTTGACATAATCATTTTTTGTTGATAAAATTTTAAATTGGTGGCGTAGTATCTAATTTTTTAGACTACACTAAAAAAATCTTAGTTTGGGGTGAACTTGAGTGGCATACAAAGTAGAGAAGTTTGGTGACCATAGAGAAAGAAGATCTTTCTCAAAAACTACTAATAAATATGAATTAAAAGATTTATTAGAAATACAAAAGGAATCATATCAATGGTTCTTAACAGAAGGAATTAAAGAAGTATTTGATGATTTATTTCCTGTAGAAAGTTTCACTGGTAATATATCTCTAAGTTTTAG
>CAKORH010000081.1 GCA_934101235.1 uncultured Bacilli bacterium
TAAATAATATTAAAGAACTAAATGCAACTTTTAAAAAAATATTAAATAAAGTTGCATTTACCTTTTTAAGTAATACATTTTTATTAAATTACTTTACAAAAAAGAAAATATAGTGTTATAATACATTTGACAGATTTAAGTGGGCAGAATATCCCACTTTTATTAATGTTTGGAGGGACTATGGATAGTATTTTAGAAAAAATTAAAGAAATTATAAAAGAACCTATTAGTAAATTAGATTTAACTGTTGATTCAATAGAATATGTTAAAGAAGGAAAGTATAATTTTTTAAATATAGTTTTAGATAGAGTTAATGGTATAGATTTAGATACTATTGTAGAGGCTACTAATATTATTAATCCTATTTTGGATCAATATGATTTAATAAGTGATGAATATATTTTAGATATATCTAGTAAAGAAAGAGGGTAAATGTATGAATGGTAAGGAATTTATAAAGGCTGTAAAAATGATTACAGAAGAAAAAGGTATAAGTGAAGATATTGTTTATGAAGGTATGGAACAAGCATTATTAACTGCTTATAAGAAAAATTTTAAAGGTAAAACTAATGTTAAAGTAGAAATTAATAGAGAAACTGGAGATATTAAAGTTTTTACTTATTATGTAGTAGTAGATGAATATCATGATGGTGAAGAATATACTGATGAAGATGGTAATATTCAATTTACTGAACCAGATATTAATGAGGATGCTCAAGTATTATTAGAAGATATTAAAGATAAGTATCCTGATTGTAAAGTTGGAGATGTTATTCAAGAAGAGGTTACTCCACATGATTTTGGTAGAATCGCAACAAGTACTGCTAAACAAGTTTTAACTCAAAAAGTAAGAGAAGCAGAAAGAAATAGTATTATAGAGGAATTTAGTGATAAACAAGATGAAATAATGGTTGGTAATCTTGCAATGGAAGATGCTAGAAATTATTATGTTGATTTAGGTCGTGCTAGAGGTATTTTACCAAAAAATGAAATTATACCTGGAGAAGAATTAAAAATGGGAACTAGTGTAAGAGTTTATATTAGTAAGATTGAAGCAACTACAAAAGGACCTTTAATTTTATGTACTAGAAAACATTATGGATTTGTAAAAAGATTATTTGAAAGTTTAGTTCCTGAATTTAAAGATGGAGTTTTAGTATTACATGGTGTTGCTCGTGAAGCTGGTGTAAGAAGTAAGGTTGCTGTTTCTAGTTTAAATCCAAATATTGATCCTATTGGAGCATGTATTGGAGAAAAGGGAAGCAGAATAGCATCAATACTTGCAGAGTTAAATGGAGAAAAAGTTGATTTAGTTTTATATAGTGATGATGAAGCTGAATATATTAAGAATGCTTTAAGTCCTGCTAAAGATGTAATTGTTAGTATAATAGATAATACTAAGAATCGTGAGGCTTTAGCAATTGTAAATGATGAAAATCAAAGACTTGCTATTGGTAAAAATGGTATTAATATTAAACTTGCTAGTAAATTAACTAAGTTTAGAATAAATATTAAGACTATGGATCAAATTAATGAAGAGGCTAATCAATAAAATAAATTTGGGGTGATATTATGAAAAATAAATATAATATGACTAAAGAAGATAATATATTTTTTGCAAAGAGAAAATTAGTTGATAGTATATATGAAAGTGCTAATTTGGAAGGCATAGCAGTAACATTTGCTGATACATATTCTTTTATGAATAATGTTAATACTGGTAATATAAGTGTTGATGATATGCTAAAATTAAAAGGATTAAAAGATGCGTGGGAATATATTTTAAATCATATTGATGATAAAATTGATTTAGATTTCATAAAAAAAATACATTTTGAAATATGTAAAGGACAAAATGTAAATCCATTAGGTGAATTTAGAGAAAAAGGTGTTGGTATTACTGGGACTAATTGGAGACCTAAATTACCAAGTGAATGTAATTATGAAAAAGAATTAAATGAAATTTTAGAAATAAAAAATGATTTAGAAAGATGTTTAAATTTGTTTTGTTATATTCAAAGAAGTCAAATGTTTCAAGATGGAAATAAACGTGTTGCAAATTTAGTTAGTAATAAAGAAATGATTAAATGTGGACAAGGAATTATTTCTATACCAGTTGATAAAATAGGTGATTACTTTACTAGATTAATAAAATATTATGAGACTAATGATAATAATGATTTAATAAAGTGGTTGTATGATAATGCTATTGATGGTGTTTAAGGGGTGATATAATGGTACAAAAGAAAATACCAATGCGTACTTGTGTAGTTAGTCATGAAAAACTACCAAAAAAAGAACTTGTAAGAATAGTACGTAATAAAGATGGAGAAGTTTTTGTAGATGAAACAGGAAAACTTAATGGTAAAGGTGTATATTTAAAAAAAGATTTAGATATAATTAATAAGGCAGAGAAAAGTAAAATATTAAATAAATATTTAGAGATTGATGTAAATGATGAGATATATGAAGAATTAAGAAAAATAATATAATAGAAAGAAGGTATTTTTATGACAGTAAAAGATTATGCAAATGAATCAGGGTTTACAGTACAAGAAATATTAGAAAAGTGTAGAGAATTAGATATAAAAGTTAATAATGCGGATGATTATTTAGATGATGATGGAATAATTATGTTAGATAACTGTATGTCTTTAATTAGTACTGATACTGAAATGGATTATAATGATTTAGATGAATTAGATGAAGCAGTAGAAAATATAATGTTAGATTCTAAATTAAGTGCTAGTGATAATAATACTGTAAAAAAACAAAAATTAAAAAAGAAAAATGTTAATGAACAAAGTAAAAATGATTATTTAAAGAATAAAAAAGCAATGTATAAAAATAAAGAAAAATTATCAACAAATGCTAAAGATGATAATGTAATTCTTTATAAAGAGGGAATGCCTTTAAGTGAATTGGCAAAAGAGTTAGATGTTAATCCAGCTTTATTAGTTAAGAAATTATTCGGTATGGGTATGATGATTACAGTTAATCAATCTATCGATTTTGAAAATGCTGAAATTATTGCTTTAGAGTATGGAAAGACTTTAAAAAGAGAAGAAACTCAAGATATTTCAAATTTTGAAGAATATGAAATAGTAGATAATGAGAGTGATTTAATAAGTCGTCCTCCAGTTATTACTATTATGGGTCATGTTGACCATGGAAAAACTAGTTTATTAGACTATATTCGTAAAAGTCATGTAGTTGATAAAGAATTTGGTGGTATTACTCAACATATTGGAGCATATCAAATAGATTATAATGGCAATAAAATAACATTTATTGATACTCCAGGACATGCTGCATTTACAGAAATGAGAGCAAGAGGGGCTAGTATTACTGATATAGTAATTATTATAGTTGCTGCAGATGATGGAGTTATGCCTCAAACTAAAGAAGCAATAGATCATGCATTAGCAGCTGGTGTTCCTATTGTTGTTGCGGTTAATAAAATTGATAAACCTGAAGCTAATCCTGAAAGAATATTAACTGAAATGGCTGAAAATAATATTACTCCAGAAATTTGGGGTGGAAACGTTCCATTTGTTAATATTTCTTGTAAAACTGGTGAAGGTATAGATAAATTATTGGATACATTATTAGCAATAAGTGAAATGGAAGAGTATAAAGCAAATCCTAATAGATATGCAGTTGGTACAGTTATAGAATCTCGTGTAGATAAGGCTATTGGTGGTGTAGCAACATTATTAATTCAAAATGGTACTTTGCGTTTAGGTGATCCGATTGTTGTTGGTACTACTCATGGTAGAGTTAGAACATTTAAAAATGATTTAGGTGAGAATATTGTTGAGGCTGGTCCTAGTACTCCTGTTGAAATAACTGGATTATCAGATAATCCATCTGCTGGTGATAAGTTTATGGCATTTGAATCTGAAAAGAAAGCTCGTGAAATAGCAGAAAAACGTTTAGTTCAATCTAAAGCAAATGTTAAAAAAGAAGTTGTTTCTTTTGAAAAATTATTTGAACAAATGCAATCTGGAATTAAAGAAATTAATGTTGTATTGAAATGTGATGTTAGAGGTTCAGAAGAAGCTGTTAAAAATGCTTTAGAAAAAATTGATGTTGAAGGTGTTAGGGTAAAAGTAATTAGAAGTGGAATAGGAACTATAACTGAAAGTGATATCGTTTTAGCAAATGCTAGTAATGCGGTAGTTATAGGATTTAATGTAGTTCCTAGTGCTATAACAAAAGAAGTTGCTAAAGAATATAGTGTAGAGTTGAGATTATATACTATTATTTATAAGTTAGTTGAAGAAATGGAATTAGCAATGAAAGGTATGTTAGATCCTGAATTTGAAGAAAAAATAATTGGAACTGCTGAAGTAAGAAAAATATTTACATTCTCTAAAGTTGGAAAAATTGCTGGAGTAATAGTAAGAGATGGAATTATAAAGAGTAATGCTAAAGTACGTGTTGTTAGAGATGGCGTTATTATTTATGATGGAGAAGTAGGTAGTTTACAAAGAGAAAAAGATTCTGTAAAAGAGGTAAAATCTGGATTTGAATGTGGTGTAACTATTAATGGTTATAACGACATTAAAGAAGGAGATACTTTAGAAGTATACGAAATGGTAGAAATAAAAAGATAGATTTTTAATAAAAAGCAATAAAAAAACTTAGAATTTAATGATTTTTCTAAGTTTTTTTATGTTTTTAAATAGTTAGGAGGTACTTAGTTTGAAAGTAAAATTTTCATTATAAGTTTTTTAGACCGTTTGATTATCATAATGTTAATCATCTTTCTATACATTCTTCTACATAAATAATAGGTAGTTTTGGTCAAAAATTATGCTAATTATTAATTAGCACTTACCCAAAACGGTAGCCATCAATAGATGTTCTACTAAACTAAGTATAAAACAAAATTTTAATATTGTAAATAATAAATTTTTTTAAAAAAATATACCTTCTATTTATAATTATTAGTTTACATAAAACTCATTAAATGTTAAAATAATATATGTAAAATAGAAGGTGATTATTATGGATAAAAGACAAAAAATTATAGTAAGTATTGTAGGTATATTTATAGTACTTTTAGCATTAATAGGATTAACATATGCATACTTTTTAACTAGAATACAAGGTAATACTAATGAAAAAAGTATAAGTGTAACTACAGCAAACTTAAGACTTATATATGGAGACGGTAG
>CAKORH010000082.1 GCA_934101235.1 uncultured Bacilli bacterium
CCTCCATATTTATATTGAGAAAAAATAATGAAATTATACTATTATTCTTGAAAAAAAATTTTTTTATGATATAATACACTTAGAATAGAGAGGAGTAATTGTATATATGAAAGAATTACTATTTGGAAATAATATAGAAAAAGAGGCTTTAGAAAATATATTAGCTCTTAATCAAATAAAAAAATGTGATAAAGAAATAGAAAAATATACTAATGAAATAAAAATACAAAATGATGAAATGAAAAAAATATTAAAAGATGAAGATATTGATGAGGAATGTGTAGAAAAAATTCATAAATATAAAAATCTTTTAAATAATATGAATGAAGATACTGGTAGAATATCAGAATTAAATGAAAAAGTTAGCGAAAATGAATCTAAAATTAATGATTATCAAAAACAAATTGATGAATTAAATAATAAATCTGAAGAATTAAAGAAAGAAATTTTTGAAACTGATAATTCAGAAAAAATTATAGATTGTCAAAATGAAATCGAAAATAATAATGTTAAATTAAATGAATTAAATGAAATTTTAGATAAATTAATAAGTGATAATACTCCTTTAATGATTGAAAGAGAATATTTAGTAGCTAAAAACAGTGATTATGATTTCAATATACCAAATTATAATAAGAAAGAAATTAGCGCTGACTTAGAAAAATTAACAAAAGAATTTAATGATGCAATTGAAAAATTAGATTTACCTATAAGAGAAAACATAGAATTCTGTCAAAAGAAAATAAAAAACAGAGAAATAGAAATAGATAAATTTAATAAAAGAAAATCAGAAGTTATGGAAGCATTCCCAGATGCAATCAAAACAGATGTTAGTATTGCAATGTCTAATTTAAAAGATTTATTAAGTGAATTAGATTTAACATATGGAACAATTGTAGTGGAAGAAAAGAATATTTTTGATGAAGAACCTACAACTGATGAACCAGAAGAAACTGAAAATGTTGAAGAAACAGTAGTAGAAGAACCAAAAGAAGATATCAAAGATGAAATAAGTTCTTTAGATAATGAAGAAGAAATTACAGAATCTACAACTGATGCATCAGAAGAAACTAAAAATGTTGAAGAAGAAGTAATTGAACCTGAAGATATACCAACAATAAAAGAAGAAACTACTGATGAAGAACCTGTAGTTCCAGAAAAAGAAGAAGAAATTGGTTCAGTTTCATACGTTTTATCTGATGGAGAATCACTAGCAAATATTGCTGAAAAAGTATATCCAAGCAAAGATAATTGGGAAGCAATATATTATTTCAATAAAGATGCAATAGATAAATACTTAGTATCTAATGGAATTAGTAATGACTTTGATACAATCAAAGAATTATCAACAGATACAAGCCTATTTACTGGAATTAAATTAGAAATTCCAACAGATTATAACTACAAAATATAAGTGCAATAATGCACTTTTTTTAATGCTTTTAACAAAAATTTCCAATAAAATGAATAATCCTCAATTTGACAGCCCATAACATATATGGTAATATATAGAAGTTCGACTGGGGAGGAGAACGAAATGGAAAATAGAAAAGCTAAGAATATAGCTTTAAAACATATTTTGTGTTGTTTAATATTATTATTAGCATTTGTTATTACAATTACTAGAGTAAATGCACAAACAGAAAGCGATTTAGTGGTAAGTGAAACTAAAGACACTGTACCCCTGAAAACGCTTATTAAAGTAAAATCACTAAAATTAAAAGATATTAATGATAATGTATCATACTATACTAAATATGATACACCAAGAGTCGTAGAGAAAAATATTAATTATTATATTGAAGTCGAAGAAGAAACACTAAAATTTTTCTCAAAAGCCTTTGGATATGATATAGAATTTGTAAAAGAAGATTTATTAAATAAATCTAATATAGATAATTTTGAACCAACAAATATAGGTTCACTAAAAGATAAAAATGGAAACATAATGAAATTTGATAGTATTGAATATGGAATAGTCGAATATTTTTATGATTTATTAAATAATAAACCAGGAAAAAGAAAAAAAATAATTAACCAATATTCAGGATCAAGTGATTATGTTGAAAAATTAATAATGTACTATACAAAAATATATACTAATGTTGATACTTCTTTAGCATTAAGCATTGGTGCTGCTGAGAGTGGATATTATAAAGTTAAATATATGTTAAATAAAAATAATATATATGGTGGAATGTCTTCTAACGGATTAATTCAACATGAAAATATAGAATTAGGTACATTAAGATATGTTAGAATGTTATCAAAAAATTATATTGAAAAAGGATTAACTACTTTAGAATCAATTGGTAGAGTATATTGCCCAACTACAAATGAATATGGACAAAAAGTTGCTAGTAGTCATTGGATAAATTTAGTTAATACTGCTAAAAATAAATATAATAAATATACACAAAATATTGAAATTGAAGATTTAGTAAATTATTAGAAATACATCAACTTGTATTTCTTTTTTATATATTTTATAATAAGTATGGTGATAACATGGAAAGTATAAGAAATGTTGATATAAAAAATAAAACAATAATTTTACGTTGTGACTTTAATGTAACAATAAAAGATAATAAAATAATTGATGATACAAAAATAATAAGTAGTTTAAAAACAATAGAGTTACTACTCAAAAATAATAATAAACTTATAATATTAAGTCATTTAGGAAAAGTTAAAACTGAAGAAGATCTAAAAAAGAATACTTTATATCCAGTATACTTAAGATTAAAAGAATTAATTGATACAAGAATATATTTTTCACCAGATACTAGAGGAGAAAATCTAGAAAAAATTATAAATAATGCTAATTATGGAGAAATAGTTCTAGTTGAAAATACAAGGTATGAAGATTTAGATGGAAAAAAAGAAAGTTCATGTGATAATGAATTATCTAAATATTGGGCTTCATTAGGGAATGTATATGTTAATGATGCTTTTGGAAGTAGTCATCGTAAACATGCATCAACTTATGGAATAAAAAAATATTTAAAATCTTATTATGGTTTATTAATAGAAGAAGAAATAAACAAATTACAAGAATTAATAAATAATGATAAACATCCATTTACAGTAATAATGGGTGGAGCAAAAGTAGAAGACAAATTAGAACTTATAAGTGAATTATTAAAAAAATGTGATAATTTAATAGTTGGCGGTGGTATAGCAAATACATTTATGTATGCTAAAAATTTCAATATTGGAAAATCATTAGTTAGTTTAAATAATATTGTTGAAATAAAGGAACTTATTAACAAATACAATGATAAAATAATTACTCCATTAGATTTTTATGTAGAAAACGATGAAAATAAAAAATATAGAAAACTAGATGAAATAAATAATGAAGATATTATTTATGATGTAGGACCACTATCACTAGAAAGATATAAGGGAGTAATTGATAATTCTAAAATTATATTTATTAATGGAACAATGGGATTATATGAGAATGCTAATTATAAATATGGAACAGAAGAATTATTAAAAGAACTAGCAAATAGTAATGGAAAAGTATTTGTAGGTGGTGGAGATGCAGTATCTGCAACAAATAAATTAGGTTACAAAGATGCATTTTATTATAAATCTACAGGAGGAGGAGCAACGCTTGAATATATAATATCTAAGCATCTTGCTGCATTGGAGGACTAATGCTAGTAATAATTAATCATAAAACAAATTTTCTATACGAAAATATAAAATCATATGAAAAAAAATTGAGAAAATATGATGTAATTGTATTACCATCTACTTGTTACTTGCCATTATTTAAAAAAGGTAAATATATTTTGGGAGCACAAGATATAAGTTCTTACGATGATTTAGTAAAAACTGGAGAAGTAACAGGAAAAGAATTAAAGAGTTTAAATACTTCATATGTTTTAATAGGACATAGTGAAAGAAGAATATATAATAATGAAATCGATGATATATTAAAACAAAAAATAAAAAATGCACAAAATAATAATATAATTCCTCTATATTGTATAGGTGATGAAAACAAAGAAAATTTTGAAGTATTAAAAAATCAACTAGATTTATTTATCGAAAATTATAAAGGTAACATTTACTATATAATATATGAACCTATTTATAATATAAACAATAATAATCCAGATCTATCAAGTATAGACAATCATATAAAATACATAAAAGATTATTTACAAACAAAAAACATATCAAATTATAAAATAATATATGGTGGTGGAGTAAATAAGAATAATATAGAAATATTAAAACAAAATGAAAACTTAGATGGAGTTATAATTTCAAAGGCAGGCTTAAATATAAAGGATTTAGATTATATATACAAGAAGGCAAAATATTAAATTTTGTCTTTTTTTTACTTTTGATGTATAATAAACAAGAAATGAAGAGGAAAATATATGGAAGAAAATATAAAAATAGGAGATATCTATGAAATACATTGTTATAAACATAATGGTAAAATTCATAGAACATGGGATGAAGCAACTATATTAGATGTAACAGATGATTTTATAGTATGTGGAAATTATAAAACAAAAGTGACAGAAAGTAATGGAACAACACACAAAACAAAAGAACCGGCAATTATGTTCTTTTATAAAAAAAGATGGTTCAATATAATTGCACAATTAAAAAAATATGGATTATTTTATTATTGTAATATTGCTTCACCATTTGTAATAGATGAAAAAATAATAAAATATATTGATTATGATTTAGATTTAAGAGTATTTCCAGATGGTGCATTCAAAGTATTAGATAGAAATGAATATAATTATCATAGTAAAATAATGCACTATCCAAAAGAAATAGATATAATATTAAAAAGTGAATTAACTAGACTTATAAATATGGAACAAGATAATATTGCACCATTTGATAAGAAAGTAATTGATGAATACTACGAAAAATATCTAAAAATTAAACATAATAAAGAAAATTAAAAAAAGTACTTGATTTTCTTTTTATTTTGTAGTATTATCAATATCGTTACTTGAAAAAGTATCAAGAAAAAAGTAAATATCAAAAAATGTCAAAAAAAGTCTTGACATAAAAATTTAAATTTGATATATTACTTATGCACTTGCAGAAAAAAAGTGCGAAATGATCTTTGAAAACTAAGTAAAAATTAATTTGAGTAAATAGTCAGAATCAATTCAGAAATAATGATTTA
>CAKORH010000083.1 GCA_934101235.1 uncultured Bacilli bacterium
CTATAAGTATTTACTACATACCATAATTTTTCCATATTATCCAATCAACCCCTTTATAAATGCAAATAAACTTTCTATTCCAAAAAAGAATAAAGCAAATAACACAACAAAACATACTGTAGTTATTGTATACTTAACCATTTCCTTCTTACTAGGCCATTTTACTTTTTTAAGTTCTGCCTTAACTTCACTTACATAACTGTCTTTTTTTACTTCTTTTTCATTTGTTTTAACCATATCCACACCTCTAAATTTTTTTGTATTAAAAAAACACTTTCGTGTACAAACATAATATAACACACAAAATATAAAAAAACAACTAAATTCACAAAAAAAATTTAATTGATTCAATTGAATTTGTAAATGTCACTTTAATATATCCTTTTGTCATTTAATCTTTCACTTTTTTTATGTTAGTCAAGGACGAGTTTACGAGTTCATCTTGATCCTTGACTTACTTAAAAAGTTATTATGATTTTTTTGCATAAGTGCATATTTGTACTTATGCTTATTTACATTTATAATATATCATTGATATTTTACTAGTTATTTTGAAAGGATTGATTTATTATGAATACTAGTAATACATATCAAAAACATCTTACTTTAGATAAAAGAATTAAAATTGAAAAAGGAATTGACGAAAAGAAAAACTTTACTCAGATTGCAAATGATATTTGTAAATCTAACAAAACTGTCTCTAATGAAATTTTAAGAAACAGAAATATTGTTCACTGTACTTCTTGGTATGGTAAAGAAAAGATTTGCGAAAAAACTTTAAAACCTCCCTATGTTTGTAATGCTTGCCCTTCACGCAAAGGTTGTAGAAAAACTAGATACTATTATGATGCTCAAGATGCCCAAGGTAAATACGAAACTCTTAGAACTGATTCTAGAATTGGTATTGATATGACTTCAATTGAATTTAAAGAACTTAATAACATTGTAAGCGAGGAAATTAAAAATGGACATTCCTTTGCAATGATTATGAGAAATCATGGCAATGACTTCCCTGTTGGTAAAAGAACTTTATATAATTATGTTGAAAAAGGTTATTTAGACATTATTAATTTAGACTTACCAAGAAAAATTCGTTACAAAAAAAGAAAAAGAAATGAAACTCCTATTCCGAAAGACACTAAAATAAGAGTTAATAGAACTTATGAAGACTTTAAAAACTATGTTAAACTTTATAATGATAATAATTTTAACATTAACATAGTTGAAATGGATACTGTTGAAGGCATTAAAGGATATGATGAATCAGTATTATTAACATTACTTTGGAGACAAGCTAATTTTATGTTAGCATTTAAACTTGATAGTAAAACATCTGAAAATGTTTCGAAATTTTTTTCATATTTAAAAGAATTATTAGGATATGAAACTTTTCATACTTTATTTCCAATAATACTTACTGACAATGGTACTGAGTTTTCTAAACCAGATGATATTGAGTTTAACGGTAAACACGTTTATAAAACAAAACTATTCTATTGTGACCCAGGTAAATCTGGACAAAAAGGAAAAATAGAAAATAATCATGAATATATAAGAAGGTTTATTCCAAAAGGGAATTCTTTTAATGAATTTACACAAGATGATATTAACTTAATGATAAATCATATTAATTCAGTAAAAAGAGATTCACTAGAAGGAGATAATCCTTATACCTTAATGAAAGAATTCTTACCAAAAGAAATTATAGAATTATTTGATATTGAAGAAGTAGAACAAAAAAATATTATATTAAAAAACAAATTATTTGATTATAAAAAGAAAAAAATAATACATACCCGTATTATTTTAAGTAGACTCTATAAGAGTCAAAACTAGTAAAATATCACACAACTCTCTTTCTGACATTTAATTTTTCAAAAAAATATGAAAAATCTTTTTTGCGTGATTTGAAATATTAAATTTCATCGATATAATAACACAAAAGAAGAAAAAATGGAAATTTTTTATCAAAAATCTACCATTTTCTCTTACAAATTAAATTATTTAGTTAAATTGTCATTTAACTTTTCATTCGACCAAAATTTAATTGTTTATCTTTTTTAATTTAATTTTAATTCTCTGAATAGTATTATCAACTTGTTTCAAACTTTTATTTAGTATTTCAGCAATTTCAGTATATTTATATCCCTTAACTAATAAATCATATACTTCCATCTCACTACTAGATAAAGTTTCTTTAGCTTGACTATATATATATCTTATAGTATCCAAATTTTCTATATTCTTTGAAGGATCATAAGTATCATCACCAATAAGTTTTTCCATTAAATTATCATCATTATCAAAAGAAATAGAATCACTTAATATTTTATTTTTATCAGTTTCATATTTTCTAATAAGTGCCCTTATTTTTCTTTCAACACATAAAGTAATAAAAGTATTTAAATTAGCCTCTTTATTATCATCATAATTATATATAGCATAAGAAAAAGCTAAATTTGCCTCTTGTCTTGCTTCATCAATATCTATACCTAAAGCATAAAATACTCTTCTATATTTATTTAAAAGAAAATCAATAATATATTTATATTTATCATATAATATATCACTTGCTTCTTCTCCATCATTTAAATAATATGTTAATTCATAATCTGGATAATCCATCTAATCACCCATTTCATAAATTAATATCGCAGCAGCTACACTAGCATTTAAACTATTAATATGTCCCCTCATTGGCAAACTAATAATTTCATCACAATTTTTTCTAACTAAATTACTTATTCCTTTACCTTCACTACCAACAACTAAACACTTTTTATCACTATAATCTACTTTCTTATAATTAATTCCATCTGCTTCAGCACCATATATAAAAAAACCTAAATCTTTAAGATAATTAATAGCATTAACTAAATTCGGAACTTGTATTATATTTACATGATTTAAAGTCCCAGCACTACATTTCATTACAGTTTCATTAACACATACACTTCTATCTTTTGGAATAATTATATTTTTTACTCCAATACTTTCAGCAGTTCTTATTATAGCTCCAAAATTATGTGGATCCTCCAAATGATCTAACATAATTACAAAATCATCATCTATAATACTCAAATCTTTATATTCATAATCGCTTATTTCTACAACAATACCTTGATTATGCATTTGCATATTATCTAATATTTTATTATCACATAAAATATATTTAATTTTATTTTTTCTAATATAATCAATAATATTTTTATCATTAAATGATTTACTCAAATAAACTTTTTTTATTCTTTTTAAATCTAATTCATTAAAAACATTCTTACCAGATACTCTCATATTATTCACCCACTATAAATTTCATAATTTCATTTATTCTATCATAATTCTTATCAACTTTTAAACTACCTATAAGACACTCTAATCCAGTACTCCTCTTATAAGTTATAATATCAGTATTCTTTTTTCCATGACTATTCATATTTCTACCTCTTTTAACAATATCAATTTCATTTTGTGTTAAAAAATTAGAATTAAATAATCTTTCTAAATGATTACTTTGACTTTTAGCACTTACATATTTTAAACTTTCATTTTGTAAATCATTTACTTTACAAAAACCTTTATTTATTAAATATTCTCTAATCCATAATTCATAAACAGCATCACCTAAATATGCTAAAACTAAGTTATTCATATAACCACCGACTAAATAATAACATAAACAATATAAACATTCAAATAAAAACCATTATAATTTAATGGTTTAACATACTTTCTATAATTTTCTTATTATTCTCTAATCTTTCATTCGAACTATAATTTATAGCTTTATTTACATACAATAATGAAATATCATACATACCTAAATAATAATAATTCAAACTCATAATATCATCTATAGTATTATCCCAACTAAATACTTCATTAATATATACTTTATCTTTATTTTTTATTATTAAAGCTTTTAATAAACAATCAATACTATCTAAATATTTACCCTGTTTATTATATAAAATACCAAGTTCTACATAACCATCTCTTATATTACTAGCTTCTCTAATAGCACTTTTATACCAAAAAATAGCTTCTTTATTATTATTTAAATTTAAATATGATCTAGCAATATATCTCATACTAGCTGCTCTTTCTAAATTCCATGTAGCAGTCTTTAAAGTTAAATGTTTCTTTAATGTTTCAATACATTTTTCCCACATGCCATAATACATATATTCTCTACCTAAATAATGCATATTTCTATCATCTAACGGATCTTCTTTAACACTTAATTCTAACAAATTTAAATAACTACTCCTAGACTTAGTATTATCAGGATAATGATTTAAAACTATATCATATATATTAATATATTCTTCTTTCTCTGTAGCCTCTAATACCTCATGTACAGGATGTGTCCATTTATAACCTAATCTAGGATGAATATTATTTAATATAAACGTAACATCAGCTTCTCCATTATCTTTTATATGCCAATTATAGGTATAATTTACTCTACAACCTTTTTTATAGTTTTTTTCTAATTTATCTCTCCAACCACTCTCTAATATTTCATCAAAATCAGTACAAACACAAATATCTGTATCCATAGGAACTAAATCTAAAGATAAATTACGAGCAACATCAAATCTCCATGGAGTTATAATTTTAGATACTACATGAACTCCTCTTTCTTTAAGAAGTTTAAGAGTATTATCCGTACTACCTGTATCTAGTACATATATTTCATCTGCTTCTTTCATACTTTGATACCAAGTATCAACAAATTTCTCTTCATTTTTACAAATTGCATATACACATATTTTCATAGATTCACCATTAAAGTATATGAATACATAATTTTTAATATGATAAAAAGAAAACCTTTCGATTTTCTTTTTATAATTAATTACTACTCTGATGGACCTGTTGGACCTGTTGGACCTGTTGGACCCGTTGGACCTGTTGGACCGGTTACCCCTTGTATTCCTTGTAACCCTTGAGCTCCTGTCGCTCCAGTTTCTCCAGTCGCTCCGGTTGGGCCTGTTGGACCTGTTGGACCAG
>CAKORH010000084.1 GCA_934101235.1 uncultured Bacilli bacterium
ATAATAACTAGAGGTACTGCTCAAAATGAAGATATATATTTTCAATGTACAGAATCTAGAAATTCATTATATAAAGATATTGCACAAAGTGTAAATCATTATATGAATGAAATAAATAAAATAATGAATACGGATTATAAACCATTTAATTACTATGGTAGTCCTACAGCAAAAAACGTAATAATAGCAATGGGGTCAGTTACAAAAACAATAAAGAAAGTTGTAGACGATTTAAAAGATGTAGGTCTCATTGAAGTTCATTTATATAGACCGTTTAGTAAAGAATATTTATTAAAAGTACTACCAGATACAGTGAAAAATATTGCAGTATTAGATAGAACAAATGAACCAGGTAGTATAGGAGAACCACTATACTTAGATGTTTTAACATCATTAAAAAATAAAAATATAAATATTGTAGGAGGTAGATATGGTCTTTCAGGAAAAAATACTACTCCAAATAACATTTATGATATTTATATGATGTTAAATAATGAATTAAAAGAAAATTTTACAGTAGGAATAAAAGACGACTTAAATAACACTGAGTTAAAACATTATAGTTATGAATTAAAAGAAAATTATGATGAAATAAAGATATATGGATATGGTTCTGATGGTTCAATAGGAGCTTCAAAAGATTTATTAAAAATTATAGGAGAAGGAAAATTTGTACAAGGATATTTCGAATATGATTCTAAAAAAAGTGGTGGTTTAACAATATCACACTTAAGATTTAGTGATAATAAAATAGAAGCACCATACTATCTAACCAGCCCAAAAATAATTGTTATAACTAAAGAACAATATATTAGTAAATATGACATCTTAGATAACATAATGGAAAATGGAGAACTCATAATTAATTCACAAAAAAATGAAAAAGAATTAAACGAATTATTGCCCAATAATATAAAAAATATAATAAGAGAAAAAAATATAAAAGTAAGTATAATAGATGCTGATAAAATAGCAAATTCTAATGGTATCAAAGGAAGAATAGGTATAATAATTGAAAGTGTTATACTTAATAAATTAAATATTAAAAATTATAAAGATAAATTAATAGATTTAATTAACAAACGTTTTAGTATAAAAGGTAATGATATTGTTGCTGCCAACATTAATGCAATAAATAACATTTCTTTAACAAATATTGTTATAGATAATAATAAAACAATAGAAAATAATAATATAAAATCAATAATAGACATAATAAATTGTGGAAAAGGTAATACTTTATCAACAAAAGATTTATATGATTATAATACTGGAATAATGAATGGTGGCAACACAAAATATGAAAAACGAGGTTTATCAAATACTACAGCAAAATGGATTAAAGAAAATTGTATTGAATGTGGTATGTGTTCAATTGTATGTCCACATGCAGTAATAAGACCTATTATAGATGGACCAGATAGTTTAGAACATATTAAAGATTTTGCTACAAACAAAAATTATTCAGTTATAATAAGTAAAGAAGATTGTACAGGATGTGGATTATGTAGCAAAGTATGTCCAGGTAAACAAGGAGAAAAGGCAATAATATTAACTGAAAAAGAACAAAATACTGATTTAGAAATAGAAACATTTAATAATCATATTAATATAAGTAATTTACCTAAAAATACAATAAAAGGTTGTCAATATGAAAAATCATTATTCTCATTTTCTGGAGCATGTGCTGGTTGTGGAGAAACACCATATATAAAGTTATTAACACAATTATTTAGACACAAATTAGTAATTGCTAATGCAACAGGTTGTTCGAGTATTTATGGTGCATCATGCCCAAGTACTCCATATAGTATTCCATGGGCAAATAGTTTATTTGAAGATAATGCTGAATTTGGATACGGAATATATAAATCTTACAAAGAAAAACAAAACGAAATAATTGAAAAATTAAAGAATACAGAATACTATAATGAATATATAGATAATATAAATGATTTTGAAAAAACAAAAGAAATAAAAGAAAAATTATCAAATACAAATTTCGATAAATCATTATTAGACTATGTTGAAGCGAGAACCGTTTGGTGTATAGGCGGTGATGGATGGGCTTATGACATAGGATTTAGTGGTATAGATCAAATACTATCATCAAATGAAAATATTAATATATTAGTACTTGATACCGAAGTATATTCAAATACTGGAGGACAATCTTCAAAATCGACAAAATTAGGTGCAGTAGCAAAATTTGCTACAAATGGAAAATCAACAAAAAAGAAAGATTTATTCAAAATTGCTACTAATTATCCTAATGTATATGTAGCGTCAACATGTTTAGAAGCAAATCCAATGCATACAATAAAAACTATGATTGATGCTGAAAAACATAATGGACCATCAATAATAATTGGGTATTCTCCGTGCATAGAGCACGGAATTAAGGGTGGCTTAACAAACTCTATAGATGAATCAAAATTATCAGTTTTATGTGGATATAATATCTTAATGAGATATGTAGATAATAAATTGACAATAGATTCAGGAGAACCTAATTTCGATAAGTATGATGAGTATTTATCACATGAAGTAAGATTTAATTCATTAAAAAAGAAAAATCCAGAACTATCAACACAAATTTTAAACGAACAAAAAAATAACGCTATTGAACGTTATGAGTATTTTAAAAAATTAATATAAAAAAAGAAACTGTCCCCCTGAGAACAGTTTCAAAGAATAAAAAGGGGTTGGCTAGTGTGATACTAGCACCAATTCGCCGTTAAGTGAATTGGTACTTCATATACTAATTGAAAAGTGTCATTTTGTCAACACTTTTTTTGAAAAAAATCAAAAAAATAAGGAGTAATTATGGAATTAAGTAATATACCAGGTATTGGAGAAAAAAATTTAAATAATTTACACAAATTAAATATTTTTACAGCCCAAGATTTAATAGAATATTATCCATATAAATATAATTTTTATAACCCAACAAACATTAATTATGTACAAAATGATAATCAAATTACTATAAATGGTATAATCGAATCAATTCCAAAATTATCATACATAAAAAGAAACTTTAATATATTAAGATTTAGAGTATTGACAAATAATAAATTAATTAATGTTACTATATTTAATAGACACTTTCTAAAACAACATTTAACAGTAGGAAAAGATGTATGCTTAATAGGAAAATATAATATAGAAAAAAATAACTTTACTGCAACAAATATATTATTACATCCAATAACTAGTTCTATAATAGAACCAGTATATCATAGTAATATGTCATTAAGAACAACTACACTATCAAAAATTATAAATGATATATTATCAAAAATTGAATATAAAAATACATTACCAGATTATCTTATTAAAAGATATAAATTTATAGATGAATTAAATGCAATCAAAGAAATACACAATCCATCAAACATAAATAATTTAAAGCAATCAAAAATAGTACTAAAAAACAAAGAATTATTTGAATTTATGTTTAAAATAAATTATTTAAAATTATCAAGAATCAACGATGAAAAAAATATAATAAAAAATATAGACGATATTAAAGTTAATGAGTTAATAAAATCTTTACCATTTGAACTAACAAGTGATCAATTAAAAAGTATCAATGATATTAAAGATGATTTTAAATCGAATAAAAGAATGAATAGACTAGTAATAGGTGATGTAGGTAGTGGTAAAACAATAGTAGCTTTTATAGCAATCTATATGAATTATTTAGCCAATTTTCAATCTGCATTTTTGGCTCCTACAGAAATATTAGCAAGTCAGCATTATGAAAATATACAAAAGATATTACCACAATTAAATATAAAATTATTAACATCATCTACAAAAAAATCTGAAAGAAATAAAATAATAAAAGAATTAAAAAATAATGAAATAGATTGTATTATAGGTACACATTCACTAATAAATGATGAAGTAATATTTAATAACTTAGGTTTAGTAATAACAGATGAACAACACAGATTTGGAGTTAACCAAAGAAAAAATCTTCAAAACAAAGGAGAATTAGTAGATGTATTATATATGTCTGCAACCCCTATACCAAGAACATATGCATTAACTATTTATGGTGATATGGATATTTCAGAAATAAAAACAAAACCAAGTGGTAGAAAAGAAATAATTACTAAATTATACAAAGAAACAGAATTAAAAGAATGTTTACTTATTATGTTAAATGAAATAAAAAAAGGACATCAAATATATGTGATATCTCCATTAGTAGAAGAAAATGAAGATAATAATTTATATGATGTAGAAAAATTAAGAGACAAACTAAATGTTGCATTCAATAATAAAATACCAATAGATATATTACACGGAAAACAAAAATCAAAAGAAAAAGAAGAAATAATGAGTAAATTCCAAAGAAACGAAACTAAAATACTTATTTCTACTACGGTAATAGAAGTAGGAGTTGATGTAAAAAATGCAACATGTATAGTTATATTTAATGCAGAACGATTTGGTTTATCTACTCTTCATCAATTACGAGGAAGAGTAGGTAGAAACGAATTTATTTCATATTGTATTATGATAAGTAATTATGAAAAGGAAAGATTAAATGTTTTAACATCATCAACAGACGGTTTTTATATAGCAGAAAAAGACTTTGAGTTAAGAGGTAGCGGTAATTTATTTGGAACTAAACAAAGTGGTCAAATGATATTTAAATTAGCTGATATAAAAGAAGATATAAGAATATTAAAACAATGTAATATAGACTCAAAAGAATTCATAGAAGAAAATATAAGTAATAACTTTATAAACTATCCACACTATAAAGAAATAATAAATGAAATAAATTTTATTGATTAATAATTTACATTTTTTGAATAATATCAATGTCAATAATTTGGGAAAATGTCTCAAATAATTTGAAACATTAACGGGAAAATATTCTCGTTTTTGTTTGTGATTTT
>CAKORH010000085.1 GCA_934101235.1 uncultured Bacilli bacterium
TGATGTTATTAAAACATTAGAAGGCGAATTTAATAGAAGTGAAATAGAACAAGAATTTGTAAATCTATTTTACAACAAGGTTATTATTGATATAACAGCGATTAGAAATTATTATGATTTTACATCTCTTTTTGATTTTTTATCATTTTTTGATCCTAGTAAAGTAATAATTCTTTTAAATAATAGTGAACTTGTTAATAGTGCTAATTATTTATCTAAATTAGTAGAAAAAGGATATTATAACTTCACTAAAAATGCTAGTTCATTAGTATATTTAATTGATCATCCAAATAGTCTTGAAGATGTTAAAAAATTTATAGTAGAAACTAGTAGTAATATAACCAATTCTAACGTTACGTCTAATAAAGAAGCAGATAATTCCAATAGTATGCCAAATTCATTTGGTAGTAAAAATAAGGGTTTATTTAATAGTTTATTTGGTAAAAAATTAGAAGAAGAAAAAGATACTGATAAAGTAATAATTGGTATTCAGAATATAACCAAACATGCTGGAGCTACTACATTAATGTATATGATGGTAAAGCAATTAGCGTATAATTATAAAGTTAAAGGAATAGAAATGAATAAACAAGATGGTATTTATTTTAGGGATGATCATCTTATATCTGCAACTTCCATCGAGGATTTAAAAATGCAAATTAATGTATTAAAGTCTGAAAAAGTTATTGTTGTAGATTTAAATGGCTTTGATGGAACTCAAGTGTGCACCGATATTCTTTATTTAATAGAACCGGGTATAATTAGATTAAATAGGTTATTTAAATCCAATAGAAATATTTTAGAAATGGTTAATAATGGTAAAGTTGTTTTAAATAGAAGTGCCATAAAAAATGATGAAGTAACTAATTTAGAATACGAAACAAAAATGAAAGTATTTTTTAATATGCCAAACTTTGATGAAAGAAAAGATAGAATACAAGTCATTGATGAACTTTTAGGCAAACTTAATTTAAAAAAGTCTACTGATAAGTAAATTATTTTGGGAAGTTTTTTAAATTTTATTTGACAATAATACCTAAAATAATATATAATTTAAGTGTTGTAAGGAGAGAATTTTTATGAGTAATTTAATATTAAGCGGATGGGATGTAGGAAGTTTTTGTACAAGTGCAAAGGATATTTTATCTTTTGCTGGATGGCTATTAACTATTTTCAAAATAGCAATCCCACTTTTAATTATTGCTTATGGTATGTTAGATTTTGGAAAAGCAGTTGTTGCAAGTAAGGATGATGAAATTAAAAAATCTGCTAAAAGTCTTGGAATGCGTGCTATTGCTGGTGTTATAATATTCTTCATACCATCAATTGTTTTATGGCTATTTAGTACAATAAGTGACTATTCTAGTGCAGAAGAAGCGGGTAATTTTGATGGCTGTCGTAATTGTTTATTAAGTCCTTGGAAATGCTAAAAATACAACTTTACTGTTGTTTTTTTTTATGTTATAATTTTTAATGGAAAAGTATATTCAATGAGGTACTATATGAAAAAATTTATATATATATGTTTAACTTTTATTTTTAGTTATCTATTATTTAGTTTAAACACTTATGCGTCTGGTTATATAAATCATAACACAGCAACTCATGAATTATATATTTATGGTGATGTAGGTTCTCCCATATCTGAAGCTGAACTCATTTGCGGCGGTATAGTTGTTGAAAGATTTTCCAATGAAGGAAATACTATTATTGATAAAACAGTAAAATATGATAATAATTTAACTGGAGTGTATAGTTGTAATGTAAATTATACTTCCAATGGTATTACGAGAAGATTATTAGAAAATGATGTCAATATAGACTTTGGTAAAAATAGTGAAAATAATGGCTCAAATAGCAGTGATAATAATCAAAATATTGATACTACTGGTAATTGTAGCGTATTAGGAAGTTTTAAAGGCGATTTACAAGCAATATTTGAAATGATACGAATATTTGCACCTATTCTAACGGCCATTATTTCTGTTTATGAATATTTAACTGCTTTATTTATGAAAAATGCTGATGAATTAAAAAAAGCTAATTCTAGATTAATAAAAAGGTTATTTTTGATTGCAGCCTTATTTTTACTTCCTACTTTTTTAAATATAGTTTTAGATTTAATTGATAGTGGGGATTATTCAACATGTATTAAATAGAAAGGAAAATAATTATGAGTCATTTATTGTTAACCGGTTTGGGTTGGCCTGTTACTTGGATTATGAGAATATTCTTATTAATAGATACTTTAATTTATTTTTTAGTTGCTCAAGCTTATGAAATTTTTATGTTAGTTGCTAATGCTCAATTATTTGATTCAAATAATGAAGTTATAGGTCGCATTACAACAAATATTTATAGTGTTTTAGGTATCGCTATGTTATTTGTTTTTGCTTATAATATTTTAAATTTAATAATCAATCCAGATAAATTAAATGATCGCTCTGATAATTCAGTTTTAGGAATAATTAAAAATCTGATAATTTCATTAATTATTATTGCTTTATTACCACAAATCTTTAATTATACTTATAAATTTCAAAATCGTGTTTTACAGTCGGGTGTACTTAGTAGCATAATATTAGGTGGTACGGGTTCTGATAATAGCGAGGCAGATATTACGAATGCAGGTAGAAATATTGCAATTAATTTGTTTAGTGCCTTTTACTATCCTATAACAAGTGATGGGAAACCTTATACATACCAAGAATGTGTGTCTGGCAAAAAAGAAAATAAACCTGCCATATGTGATGATTATGTAAATGCTATGGATAATGCAATTAATAATAGTAGTATTTTTGCATTTACAGAAAATAAAACTTTAGCAAATGCTTTAGATGACGGTAATTTAAAATACATATGGTTTATTAGTGCTGCTGCTGGACTTTTTGCTACATATTTATTTGTATCTTTTGCTCTTGACGTCGGAGTTAGAGTCGTAAAATTAGGTGTGTTACAAATTATAGCGCCTATACCAGTTATTATGAGAATAACAAAACCTAAAGGTGGCATTTATGATAAATGGTTTAAAGAAATAACGAAAACATATTTAATGGTATTTGAACGTTTAATTGTTATTTATTTTGCGATAGCAACAATATCTATTTTTTGCGGAGAACATGGAATTATTGCGAATTTACCAGATAATGCTTCATCTACTGATATAATTACTAGGCTTTTAGCAAAAGTTATTTTGATTCTTGGAACACTTTCTTTTGCAAAGAGTGCACCTAAAATGCTTGAGGATTTATTTGGCATGAAGATAGGTGAAATGAGTATTAAGAAGAAACTTGATGAAAATACTTATGCAAAAAAAGTGGCTGGTGTTGGTGCTACTTTAGGAATGGGAGCTGTTGGTGGTGCTATTAGAAGAACCGCTGCTGCTACTGAGAGAGGATATAAGAAAGCCGGTATTATCGGCTCTGGTATTATGGGTGCTCTAGGTGGAGCTTTAGGTGGCGGTTTACGTGGCGTAAAAGCTGATTATGGGAAAGGCTCTGAAGGCTTTAAAAATGCTGTGATGAGTGCACATCAAAGTAATATGGAACAAGGAGTTAAAAATGAAGCTACTCGCCGTAAATTAGAGGGTAAAGGCAAAGCTGGCGATGTCGTTAGTAAAATTCCTGGTGTTAATATAGTTGCTGGTACTGGTTCCAATATTATAGATAGTGTAGTAGATGGATATGGCGAAATAAAGAATATTGTTGGTGGTAAGGGCGTATCTGCTTTGCAATCAACTGTTACGATTGAATCTAATTTAAAAAGTATGATTTCTGCATTTATGGATTCAAATGCTAATAAGGGTCAATATTCTAATGCTAAGGCATCACGTGATAATAACGCTAAAGATATAGTAGCTGGAAAAATTTCAAGTGCCGATTTAAGTGATAGATTAAAAAGAGTCTCTGGTGCTAACTTGTCTGTGGATGCAACTACAGGCGATATTACCAGAACGTTTGCTGATGGAACCTTTAAAGTATATAAAAATAATATGACTGAATTAACAAAATTAAATGCTGATATTTATAAAGAAATAATGCAAACTATGCAAGGAGAAAATTTGGCTAAGATTGTTAAATTACCCGATGGTTCTGCAGATTTTGCTAAGTCAAAGGAACAAATTGATATTCGCGTTAAATCATTAGAAAGAGATTTCCAAAATAAAGCAAATTCTATTCCTAAAGAACAACGTGAAAGTATACTTCAAGAATTTGAAAAACTTAGTAATATGAAGTTTAGAAATACTGATGAAGCAAAAGAGTATGGGATTCAATTAAATAATCTAAGTGACACTTTAGAAAATTATATTAATATAAACAATAATAATTTAACCTCTTCAAATAACGGAGGAAAATCAAAATAATGATTGATAAATATAATGCGACTTTTTATAAAAAAATGTGTTTAGATTATATAAATTTATATGAACATTTATTAACTTGTATAAATGGCTATGATACTATTAATGAAGCACGTAAAAACTTAATGGAACAATTCTTTATGGGAATGTCAACAAAATTTTCTTCATCAGAAGATATTGAAAATTATATTGTGAATTTAATTATGGGATTAATAAAAGAATTTAAAACAGAAAAACCTGAATTTTATGCTGATGTTGTTTCAAAACTTAATAAAATTTTAAATAAAAATAAATTTTATGCCAAAAGAGTTAATGTTAAAATCCCAGAAAATGGCACATTATCAGATTTGGATTATTACAATATTTACTTA
>CAKORH010000086.1 GCA_934101235.1 uncultured Bacilli bacterium
GATTTATATAAAGAATTAATAAAATCTAGTAAGATTGATAGTATTAAAGATTTTGCAACCACTATTAAAACTAGTACTGAGAGTCTTAGAGTATTATATGATAAAATTGAAGACAGAAATGTTTTAGTTAGTATACTTTTGTATTCTGATTTAGATACTATTAAAAGTATAGATAGTTTATTTAAGGAAAATAATGCTAATTTAAATAAAGTGGTTAGTAATATTCCTTCTATATTTATTAAGAATGGTAATAAAGGTAGTATTGGAAATTATGAAATGTTTTTTGATAATGTTCAGTTATTAAAGGAATATGATATTAATTTTAAAACTATGTTAAAATATCCAGTATTCTTTATAAATGATGTTAATAAAAATAGAGAAAATATACTTAAGTTAATACAATTTGAAGTAAAAGTTAAAAATGTATTAGAGTATGTTGGTGGATTGTTTGTAGTAAATCCAAGTATTATATTTAATAATTTATCAGTTTTAAAATTTTATAATATCGAATTGACTGATGATAACAATAATAATGGTTATACAATATTAGGTGTTCCAGATTTAGATGATAGAATAGATTATTTAATTGAACAAAAGAAATGGATTAATGATGAAAGTGTTAATAAAGGTAGAGATAATATTGATTTGATTAGAGCTTTAAGTATACGTGAAAATTATTTTGATTGCAAAAATGATATTAAACGTGATAAAATAGATAGTGCTTTGTTTGGAAATGGTGTATTAACAGATGAAGTAGTAGAATCATTGTATACTAAGTATCCGGTGTTGAAAGAATTAGATATGAATTATTTGAAAGATAATACTTATTATCAAATCGGTATTAATAATACAATTAGTAAACATAGACTACTTAAAAATTTAAATAATTATGTAGGTAAAGATGATGCAATACTTTCTTCTTTGTTATTTAAATCAAATATAAATGATGAAGAAGTGGTAAGAAAATCAGTTAGTAATTTATCTACATTAGAAATGAGTGAGAGTAATGTTAAGTTATCTAAAGGAATATGATATAACTGATGATCAGATTAAAGATATCGTAAAAACATATGATAACGATTTACTAAAAAACTTAGATTTTTCTAAGAAGAATGTAAAGGCAACTATAAAATATCTAAAAGAATTTGGAGTTGTTGATATTTATAATATTATTAAAAATCGTATAGACCTATTGTTTTTACCTACTTCTTTAGTAAAACAAAATTTTACTAAATTAGATAAAAAAATGTTAGTATATATATTAAATAATTCTATTGGTGAATTAATAAATTATAATATATAGATAAGTAACCATTTAGGTTATTTTTTCTTTTATAAATAAAATTATATGTTTAAAATTATGTATATCTATTTAAAAAATAATGTCTATTTGATATAATTTATATAGAGGTTAGATTATGGAAATGCTAGAAAAATTAAATGAACAACAAAAAAATGCGGTTATGCATGTAGATGGACCTTGTTTGGTTATGGCTGGTGCAGGAAGTGGTAAAACTAAAGTATTAACTACTCGTATAGCATATTTAATAGATAATGGAGTAAAAGATTATAATATACTTGCAATAACATTTACTAATAAGGCTGCTAAAGAAATGAGAGATAGAGTTAATAATTTGATTGGTGAAGTTAAATCTTTTATTGGTACATTTCATTCTTTTGGTTTAAGAATTATTAGAGAAAATTATATGTATTTAGGATTAGATAGAAATTTTACTATTATAGATAGTGATGATGTATTAAGTATAATTAAAAAAATACTTAAAGATAAAAATTTGGATCCTAAACATTATAGTCCTTATTATATTAGAAATAAGATTAGTTTTATTAAAAGTCAAATGTTAAGTGATATGGAAATAGATAAATATTTTAATACTGATATAGATATGATTGCTAAAGATATATATTATGAATATGATAGAAAGATGGTATTAAATAATTCTATTGATTTTGATGATTTACTTAGTAAACCTGTTAAGTTATTTAAAGAGCATGAAGAAATATTAGAACATTATCAAGATAAATATAAATATATATTGATTGATGAGTATCAAGATACTAATCCTGTTCAATATAAATTAAGTGCTATGCTTGCTAGAAAATATAGAAATATATTTGTAGTTGGTGATATGAATCAAAGTATATATGCATTTAGACAAGCTGATTATAGAAATATATTAAATTTTGAAAGAGATTATAAAGATGCATTAATTATTAAATTAGAGGAAAACTATAGAAGTACTAATAATATATTAAATGCTGCTAACTCTGTAATTAAAAATAATAAAGAAAGAAAAGATTTAAATTTATGGAGTGAAAAAGGTGACGGTTTAAAAGTTAAATATATGAGGGCTTATGATGAAAAACATGAAATAACACTCGTTATTGAAGAAATTAATAAGTTACTTAATGAAGGTTATAAAAAGAGTGAAATTGGTGTACTTTATAGAACTAATGCTCAAGCACGTGTAGTAGAAGAAGGATTTTTAAAGAAAAATATTCCTTATAAAGTAGTTGGTAGTTATTATTTTTATAATAGAAAAGAAATTAAAGATTTAATAAGTTATTTAAGATTAATATATAATAATCATGATGAGGTTAGTTTAAGAAGAATTATAAATGTACCTAAAAGAGGTATTGGAGAGAGTGCTATAAAAAATTTGGAAAATATTAGTAATCTTGAAGGTATAAGTATGTTTGATGCTCTTTCTAGTAAGAAAGAATTAGAATTTAAAGATATGATATTAGATTTAGTTAAAGAAAGTGAAAATATGAGTTTAACTGATTTAATAGATTTAGTGTTAGAACGTACAGGTATGAAAAGTGAATTAGAAGATAATAATAAATTAGAGAATGAAGTTAGGTTAGAAAACTTAATGGAATTTAAGAGTATTACTGCTTCTTTTGAAGAGAGAACTGGTTTAATTAATTTGGGTGATTTTTTAGAAGAAATTAGTCTAATAAGTGATATGTCTAATCATAAAGAAGATGGTGATGAAGTTACTTTAATGACTATTCATAGTGCTAAGGGGCTAGAATTTGATGTAGTATTTTTAATAGGTATGGAAGAAGGTATATTTCCACATAATATGAGTCTTATGGAAGATGGTTTAGAAGAAGAAAGAAGACTTTGTTATGTTGGAATAACTCGTGCACGTGAAATACTATATTTGACAAATGCTAAAAGAAGAATGCTTTATGGTAAAGATACTATGAATATGCCTAGTAGATTTATAGATGAAATAGATAAAAAATATTTAGAAGAGGCTTCTAATGGTGTTAAAGTACAAGAAAAAATTAATGTTAAAGAAGCTTACAGTAAAAGTGAAAACAATGAAATCAAAGTTGGAGATATTATTAAACATGATAGTTTAGGTACTGGAGTTGTTGTAAATATGAATGGTGATTTGATTGAGGTTGCTTTTAAAGTTGGAGTTAAAAAATTAATGAAAAATCATAAAAGTATAACAAAATTATAGGAGGAATAGTTATGACATTATTGATTATGGCTGCTGGGATGGGTAGCAGATTTGGTGGATTAAAACAAATGGAGCCTTTTGGTCCTAATGGAGAATTTTTAATAGATTATTCTATTAGTGATGCTAAGAAAGCTGGTTTTAATAAAATAGTATTTATTATAAAAGAAGAAATGTATGAAGATTTTTTGAATACAGTTGGAAAACGTATAGAAGGACAAATTGAAGTAGAATATGTTTTTCAAAAGTTAGATGATATACCAGTTGATACTAAATTTGATAGAGTTAAACCTTGGGGTACTGGACAAGCAATATTGGCTGCTAAAGATGTAATAGATGAGAATTTTGCAATATTAAATGCTGATGATTTTTATGGGGCTAATTCATTTAAAATTGCTTATGATTTTTTATCTAAGGCTCATGATAATGAATTTGGCTTAGTTGGTTATAGAGCCCAAAATACTATTACAGAAAATGGTAGTGTAAAAAGAGGTATATGTATAATTCATGATAATAAATTAGTTGGATTAGAAGAAAGTAGTATTTCTAGAGATGGAGATATTATTCATTGTACTTCATTAGTGGATGGTCATGAGTTTGATATAGAATTAGATACTTTAGTTTCTATGAATATGTTATTATTTACACCAAAAATATTTGAATATTTAGAAAGTGATTTTAAAGAATTCTTTAATCATTTAAAAGATTCCAATAGTGATGAATTTTTAATACCAGAAGTTGTTGATAAACATATAAAAAATAATGATATTACAGTAAGTGTATTAGAAACTGATTCTAAATGGTATGGTGTAACATATAAAGAAGATAAAGATAAAGTAAAAGATGCTATTAGTAATATGATAGATGAAGGTATTTATAAAAAAGATTTGTGGAGTTAGTTATGGAAAATAGATATAATGAGTTAGTTGAATTATTAAATAAGGCTAATTATGAAGATCATGTTTTAGATAACCCAACAATTACTGACCAAGAATTTGATAAATATTTAAGAGAATTAATTAATATAGAAAAGGAATATCCAGAGTTAGTTAGAGATGATAGTCCAACTCAAAAAATAGGTGGGGAAGTTATTGATGGTTTTAAGAAAATTAGACATGATATTCCTATGTTGAGTTTGAGT
>CAKORH010000087.1 GCA_934101235.1 uncultured Bacilli bacterium
TTATTATATTGTCAAATGATATAAGTGATTTTGCAAATTCTTTGTAATAATTTTTTACTCTAGAATATGTATGTGGCTCAAATATAACATATGATTTATTATACTTTTTATTTAATATTGACTTTGCAACTGCTTCTACTTCTGTAGGATGGTGTCCATAATCATCATATACTTTTGCACCATTAAATTCTCCTTTGTATTCAAATCTTCGAGCAGCACCAGTATAATTAATTAATCCCTTTTTTATAAATTCTATATCAATATTATAATTCATACAAAGTGCTATACATGCTAGACTATTTAGAACATTATGCTTGCCAATTACTCCTAATTCTATTTTTGATAAAAATTCATTATTTTTATATAAATCATATGCTGGGATTCCAAGTTCGTTAAATGTTATATTTTTCGCATTAAAATCAGCATTTTCTTCTATTCCGTATGTTACTATTTTTGCGTCTGTATAATTTTTTAAATCATATGTATTAACGTCATCTTTATTAAGTACTAATAAACCATCTTTTGGTAAATGACTTACATAAGTTCTAAATGATTTTTTTATATTATCAAATGTTTTAAAATAATCTAGATGATCATTATCAATATTTAATACAATTGCACTTTTTTGTTTAAAATTTAAGTATGAATCACAATATTCACATGCTTCAATAATTAAATAATCACTTTTCCCTACTCTATAATTTCCATTAATGCTTTTTAGAATAGAACCAACTTGAATTGTTGGATCTAAGTTTGCAGCTAGAAAGACTTCACTAACCATACTTGTTGTTGTTGTTTTTCCATGAGTACCAGAAATACCAATTGTATCTTTAAATAATTTAGTTAATTCTCCTAGAAATTCTCCTCTTTCTAACATTTTTATATTTAGTTCACGAGCATGTATCATTTCTGGGTTGTCTTCTTTTATAGCTGCTGTATAGACTACTAAGTCTATAGTATCATTAATATTTTCATAATTTTGTCCAATATTAACTTTTATTCCATTACTTATAAGTTCATCTGTTATTTTTGATGTATTTTGATCACTACCACTTACACAAAAATTCCATGATACAAGTATATGCGCTAAACCACTCATACTTATACCACCTATTCCAATCATATATATATTTTTGTAATCTTTTAAATTAAACATATTTCACCTCTTAATAAATCTATATAAATTATAGCATAAATATATTAATATTAATAAAATTTGTACTATGTTTTTTATAAAAAGTACAAATCAATTGACTTGTACTTTAACATTTAATCTATTATACTTTCAACTATATATCTAGGTCTATGTTTAGTTTCATTATATATTTTTCCAATATACTCACCTATTACTCCTAAACATAAAGTTTGTATTCCTCCTATTAACCATATAGAACAAACTATGAAGGTCCATCCTGATACTGTATTGCCAGTTAATTTCATAACTAGTGAATAAATTAATATTATGAAACTTAATATTAAGATACAAAATCCTATAGAAGTTATCATTCTTAATGGTTTAATACTAAATGATGTTATACCATCTATTGCAAATGATAACATTTTTTTTAGTGGATATTTAGACTCTCCTGCTACTCTTTCATTTCTTTCATAATATGCAATATCTGTTTTAAAACCTAGTTGTGGAACTATTCCTCTTAAGAATAAATTTACTTCTTTAAAGTTGCTTAATTCTATTAATGCTCTTTTACTCATTAATCTACAATCGGCATGATTGAATACTACTTCTACTCCCATTAAATTCATAAATTTATAAAATCCTTCAGCAGTAAACTTTTTAAAAAATGTATCTTTTTTTCTAGAACTACGAACTCCATAAACAATATCGCAACCTTCATTATATTTCTTTATCATATCGTCAATTACATTAATGTCGTCTTGTAAATCTGCATCCATACTTATACTAATGTCTGCATTATCTTTTGCATACATAAGTCCTGCTAAAAGTGCATTTTGATGTCCTCTATTTCTAGATAAATTTACACCTACAAACATATCATTTTCTTTATGTAGTGTTTTAATTAAATCCCATGTTTTATCACGTGAGCCATCATTTACTAATACCACTTTGCTGTTTTCACTTACTAAACCTTTCTTTATTAAGTCATCCATTTTTTTTATTAATTCTTTTTTAGTAAAAGGTAGTGCCTTTTCTTCGTTGTAACATGGTATCACTATATTTAATACTGTACTACTTTTTTTCATATATTTTCTCCTTCTTAAATAAAATTAAATATTCTATAATCATTATAACAAATATTAATAATATGTACTCATAAATTTTAAATGTACCACGTTTATTATAATAAATACATTCAAACATTAAATCACCATCAGTTGATTTATCATTTATTTTTAATGTACCATGTGGGTAAAAATCAAATTGTTCTTTATATGATAAAATTACATTTATTACATTTTTACTTTTAGTACTTAATCTTATTTTATATTTTCCTTTTGGTAAAGTTTTCTTTAAATTAAATGTAGTATATTTATTGTTTTTAAGATTATCCTTATTAAATTCTTCTTTATATACTATTTTATCTTTATTATTTATTATTTCTAATATATATATATCATCAGATAATTCATCTTTTATATTAGTTTCATTAATCTTTGTTATATTTTTATCTTCAATACTAAACATTAATTTTAATTTATTAAATTTGCTATTTAATAGTAATTCTTCTTCTATTACATTATCTTTATTAAGAAATACTTCTTTTATTTTTTTTGTAGTATCTTTTGCTACTAAATCATTTTTATAACTTAAATTTGTACATTTATTAAAGAAACATAATAATGTTATTAGTGATATTATTGGTATTATATATTTTATACTTTTACTTTTTTCTATATATTTAAATTTAATAAATTCGTATGAATAACTACTTATAATTATTAACCATGGTAAGAATGATAAACCATATCTTGGACATACTTCCCATATTAAATAAAATATAATAGAACCAAATAAAGTTATTGATAGTATAGATACTTTTTTAGATTTATATATCTTTATTAAGGATATTATAGATAATATAATAATAGATATTTTATTTATTTGTAATATGTAGTTTATTATTATATTTTTATCTTCTATAACATATTTATATGCGAAATTATAATTATTAACTAATTCTAAATATTTTTGATAACTATAGTCTCCTCTAGACCATACTGTACATATTTTTGTTATTATAAGTTTTATATTTTTAAAAACTTTTTGTTTTTTTATTCTTTCTTTTATTACTTTTTTATTTAATTCTTTTCTTTCTTTTTTATTATTAGTATTATAACTAAGTAAATAATCTGATTGGTTATAAAAACCATTTTTTTCTTCGTTTGATCCCATCATAATCCAATGTGTTAAAGGGAATTCTTTAGAGTTATCATTTAGTTTAAAGAATTTATTTTCACTTATATTAATTAGTGATAAAGTTAATATAAGTGATATAAATATTACAAAGATATTTTTAATTTGTGACTTAAAACATTTATTAAATATTACATATACAAAGTATGCTATTAGTACAAATATTGCTATTGCTCGTATTTTATAACCAATGATTGATAAAATACCTAATAATATACTATATAATATTGATTTACTAGATTTGTTTGTTTTAATAGTTTTTATTATTAAATAAAATAGTATAGTTGTAAATGGTAAAACAAATACATCTGTATAACAATATGAAGCATATAAGTAAAATATAGGTTGTGTTACTGTTATAATTAATCCTAGTAATGCATTGTTTTTATTACTTATTATATTAATAGATTTATATATGTATAAAGACATAATAGTTATACTTAAACTACTAAATATATTAAATATTATTCTATTATAATTTGGTAGTAAAATTTGTAAATAATATAGTATCATAAATAGAAATTTGTTATTAGGATATATACTAAAGTATTCATTATTTATTATAGTACTAGTATTATTTAGACTATTTATACCTGTTAATATATGAAGTAAGTCAACCTTAGGTATACTAATTATTAAATTTGATGATATAAAAAGTAATATAAATTCTATAATTAATATTATTGTTATTAGTTTTTTATTTTCGGTTTTATTTTTTATATATTTATATAATTTATATATTAATAAAATATAAATAAAGGTACCTACAATTAATATAATTGGATTTAAATAATTATGACTTCTATTTACATAAAAAAATATAGAACCTATTAATGCTATAGTAAAACATATAATAGTAAATATTATAATAAATTTATATGATATATTTAGTATTTTATCGATTATTTTTTTCATATTACATTTCCTTTTTTCTAAACTATATATTATCATAAAATTATTAAAAAAAACAGTAGACTTATATTCTACTGTTACAAATATTTTAAAAAGATTAATATAATTCTTTGATACTATTTAAGAATTTTTTACTATTTAAATATAATCCTGTATATCTATCATAATATACGTTTATAAATAGATTTATATTGTTTATTACTTTTTCACTTATTTTTAATTCACTTATACTACTTATATCTATCAAATAGTATAGTCTTAACATTTTTAATGTCTTTTCATCATATAT
>CAKORH010000088.1 GCA_934101235.1 uncultured Bacilli bacterium
TGATATAGATGAAGAAACTAAGAAATTATATTCTGAAACTATTAAAGATTTAATATGGTTAAACAATAAGAAATAATTAATACGCAAGAGAGAAATATCTCCCTTGTTTTTTATTACAATAAGTGATAAAAAACACAAATAATAAAATTATGGTTTTTAAGTAAATATGATTTTTAAGTAAATAATTGACAACAATATAAAAAAATGTTAGTATATAAGCAAAGTTTATGGAGGATAGGCTTTTAAATATATTTAAATAATAAAAAATGTAATCAAAAAAATCTATTGATATTATGGAGGTGAAATATGATAATAGGAATAACTGGAAATTATGAAAAAGAGAAAATTTATAGTTTTATGGAGAAATATTATTTATTTGACTACATAGATGTAGATGAAATACTAAAAAAGGTTGTATTAAAAAATATCTATAAAAAAGGAGTTAAAAAGGATAATTGGAAAAACAATCAAACGTTGTTGCTAAAAATTAAAAATGAAGTAGACAAAGAATTGTGGAAAAGAATAAATGATTTAGGAAAAGAAAAAACAATAGTTGTTGACTATTCGGTATTGGAATGTTCTTCAATTTTTGACAATTGTAATTTAATAATAAAAGTATATTCTAATAGTACTTATATTGCCACTAACGAAATGGAATTATTAAAAAAGTATAAAAAAAGTAGTAATGACTCAAACTACTCTAAATCAAAATATCATTTAGAATTGGAACTATCAAATGATTGGGAAAATAAATTAAGAGATTTTATAAACTTTAATTTGTTTGGTACTAAAAAAATAACTGTAATAGTTCCAGTATATAATGTTGCCGATTATTTAGGTAGATGTGTAAATAGTATTAGAAATCAAACATATAGAAATCTAGAAATAGTATTAATAGATGATGGCTCTACTGATGAATCATTAGAAATGTGTAAATTGTTAGCTGAACAAGATGACAGAATTAAGGTAGTACACCAAAAAAACAAAGGTTTAGCAGAAACTAGAAATAAAGGGATAGAAATTGCTACTGGAGAATATATTAGCTTTATTGATTCTGATGATTATATTGATAATTCTATGTTTGAAACTTTATTAAAAGCGATTGAAAAAACTGGAGCAGATGTGTGTGAAGGAAGCTTTTATATTCATTTAAAAAATGGTAATATAAAAGATGTTAGTTGCGAGCAAAAAGGCGTGAGATATGTATCTGGGAAAATGAATTTAATAAATGCTTATTCTGATGCAACGATATTAATACCCGCTTGGGATAAATTGTATCGATTGTCATCAATAAAAAAAATTAAGTTTGATAAAAATTGCTTTAAGGAAGATGCTGATTACATATATAGACTATGTATTGAAGGAAAAACTTTTTCATTAGTACCAGTGCCATTTTATCATTATGTAAAAAGAAAAAAAGTTTCTATAACTGGAGAAAAAATTTCGACAAAATTATTTACGTTGCAAAAATGGGGAGAAGAAGCTTATAATCAAGTTTTATCTTATGGTGAAGAATATAGAGATGCTGCCGAAAAAATACTATACAATAGCCTAGTTCATATATTAAGAAATTTTATGAGGGATTATAAAGAACTATTGTTGGAAAATGGAGAATTCGATGAAGAAATTCATGATGTTGCAAGTCGTTTGATTAATTTGTTATTAAAAGCAAAAAATGTGAAAAAATTTAGAAAATTAGATGAGGTACTAGAAATACTTAATGAATTAATAGCAAGAGATGTTTTAAAAAAAGATAAATTACCAACTATTGAAATACCTTGCATTGGTATACTATGGAATTCATTAAATGAAGAAATGATGAATGAGGCAGTCAAATTAATAAGTGAAAAAAGTGTAATCTATAATTGCGTTGAAATTGATTTAAAAGAAAAATATAGACAATTTATAGAGGATATTTATGTTCATAATCATGAATTTGAAGGCATACCAGTTATAAAGGCCAGTACTTTAATAGATAAATATGATAGTAATACAATTATAATTTTAAATCTGGTAATAAAGGTTTCAAATTATATATATTTTAATAAACAAAAGGGATATATGTTAGAAGAAATAGCAGAATTGAAGTCATTTATCAGAAAATATTTTAAACAAAAAATAAAGGACTACGCCTATGATAATATATTTCATTTAACTGTGGATGACGATGAGTATGAATATACCGATAAAATTTGTAAAAAATATATTAAAGACTATAAAAGAGAAGGAACAAATAATGAACAACAGTAATAAAAATAATTCTGTAAAAAATTACCAAACTTTTGAAAATATTAAGAGAATGTACAAAAAAGCCTTTGGTGAAGAGCCATGCAATATGCAGGTCACAATATTAAATGGTGGTTTAAAAAATGCAGTTTATTTAATTTTAGAAAAAAACAGAAAATTTGTTCTTAAGATAGCACCAAAAGATGAATCAAAAATGATTACTGCTGATAAAAATATTATTTGGTGGGAAGCAAGTATGTTAAAAAAAATGGAAGAAATAGATTTTCCGGCACCAAGGTTAATATATTATGACGAAAGTTGTACTGTTTGTGAATCGCCATATATATTTATGACTTTTATAGATGGGAAAAATTATTTAGAAATAAAAAACACTATTAGTGTTGATTCTAAATCAAAAATAGAATATCAATTGGGAATCTTAAGTAGAAAAATTTGCTCTATAACGAAGGATTCATTCTTTTTGCCAAGTAGTCCGGAAAAGAAATTCTATAGTAATTATGAATTTGTTTCTTATTTATTTCACTTATTGATTGAAGATGCTCGTAAGGCTAATATAGAGTTATCAAATGATACATATAAAACAATCAGTGATATAATTGATGAAAATGAAAAAAGTTTAAATAATATTTTAAATTTATGTTTATGTCACACTGATATATGGGATGGTAATATTTTAGTTGAAGATAGTAAAATAACTGGCATTGTAGATTTTTCAGATTTATATTTTTGCGACGAATTAATGACATTTTATTTTCATACCATCGATGGTAAGATAAGTAACAATTTTTTAGCTGGATTTCAAAAAATTAATTTAAACAGAGACGAAAAAATACGAATAGAAATATATAGAATGTATGTTATTTTAAAAATGATAGTCGATTGTGGATTAAAACAATATGGAAAATTTTCTTGGATGTATGAAAATTTAGATAATAGAATAAAAATATTAAAAAAATTAAAATAAATTAATATTTATTTTAAAATATATGATATAATATGTATCATATAGATAGAAAGAGAGGAAGATAAAAATGAAAGAATATAAACAATTAGGGGCATATGGTTTAGTGATTTTAGATGGTAGAATTCTACTTATTAAAAAATCAGGTGGCCCATACGATAAAAAACTTGACTTACCTGGGGGAACAATAGAGTTTTGTGAAAGGCCAGTAGAAGCACTAAAGAGAGAATTAATGGAAGAAGTGGGTATAGAAGTTATTGACAGTGAATTATTTGATGCTGATTCTGTTTCTTTTGAATGGCAATTTAAGGAAGATATTTTAGTGAAAGTACATCATACAGGAATTTTTTATAAAATATTAAATTATAAAAATGAAATAAAAAAAGAATTAGAAGTAGATGAGGTAAACGATGATTCATTAGGAGCAGATTTTTATGAAATAGATAAATTATCTAAAGATGAATTATCTTCTATTGCAATATTAGAATTAGAAAAACTTGGATATAAACTGAAGTAAATATTAAATAGATAATAACATGAAAAGTATATTAATATATGGTGATTCAAATGTTTGGGGCGATGGAGATATCTCTGGTAGAAGAATACCAATACAATGTCAATGGCCGAATATATTGAGAAAAAATTTAGGATATGAATATTTGATATATCAGGAAGGCCTTCCAGGAAGACTAGCGGGCAACGAAGAAGAAAGAATGCCATACAAAAATGGAATAAATACATTTTTAGCTACATATCGTTCTCTAGCTCCTATAGACATTTTGATAATCGCACTTGGTTCTAATGACTTAATTAAATTTTATAAGAAAACTTCTGAAAAGATAATTAAAGATTTACTGAAGTATACTGAAATAATAAATGAACAATTTTCAGACTTTAAGTACAAAGAAAAATATTTTAATTCTACTTTGCCACGAATAATTTATATTCTACCATCAAATTTTGATTATGTTTCACGTGGAAGTGATAAGTTTTCAGAACTGTCAGAAAAAAACAGATTAGAAATTATCGAATATTTTCATAAACATAAAGATGAATATGAGTTTATTATATACAACGATGCAAAACTGTTTGAAGACGGAGTGCATTTTAACTTGAATGATCATCAAAATATCGCTAAGTTGGTGAAAAAGAAAATACTTAGTATAGACTAATAAGAAATAATTAACTAACAAGAGAGAAATATCTCCCTTGTTTTTTATTATGATTAATGATAAAATAATCTATGTGAAGAAATAACAACTTATATAAAAAGAAATGAGGGATATTATGTTTAAATTAGTATCAAAATATAAACCAAGTGGTGATCAACCAGAA
>CAKORH010000089.1 GCA_934101235.1 uncultured Bacilli bacterium
ACATTTTCTAGGACATAATTCACATTTATTAAATAATTCATTCATAAACATCACAGATATATTATAGTTTATATTTAAAAAAGTGGCAAGATAAATTAATTTTCTTTGTACTAAATATGCGATTTTTCACAAAAAAAGACATATTTTTTTACGTCTTATTTTACTTTCTTAGTAAGTATTTTATTTTTTTCTTTTACTAAACTTTCTAAAGATTTAGTTATATTACCATTATAGTTAATATATAATTCGTGCATTGCTCTAGTAACTGAAACATATAATAGTTTTAAATCTATATTATCTTCGGTATATAATATATCATTAGCATTACTAATTATTACTGCATCGAATTCTAATCCTTTGGATAAATAAGATGGTAATATACATAATCCACCAGTATATTTTTCATTATTTTCTGATATTTTAGTTATATCTAAATTATATTTTTTTAGTTTTTTGAATAAGTTTTCTGTTTCTTTATCATCTTTACATATTATTGCTATTGTTTCATAACCATTGTCTATTATTTGTTTTATTTGATTAATTATTGTTATTACATTATTTTCTTCATTAGAACTAACAAAAACGTCTTTGCCACTTCTTGTTATACAATTTACTGAGTTATTATTTTTTAATTTTTCTAATACTAGTTTTGAAGTATCTGCAATTTGTGTTGTTGTTCTATAACTTTTATTTAGTTCTAGAAGTTCTGCTTTATTATCAAATATTACACTATTTAATTGTTCCCAATTATCAAATGCTTGATAGTCATAAATAGACTGATTTATATCTCCAAAAACATCAATTTTTGCTTGAGGAAATATTCTTTTTAACATATAATACTGTGGAATACTTAAATCTTGTGCTTCATCTATAACCAAATGATTATATTTACCATCTTGTTTTATTCCATTTAACATTTGATTAATTAATAACATTGGTGCTAAATCATCTGAAGTAATTTGTTTTTTTGTTAATTTAGAAAGTGTATATTCTTTTAACTTATCAATATCTACTGATATTTCATTTTTATATAGATCTATATTTTCAATAAATGCTTGGTATAAATATAATGAATTAACTTTAGTAAACTTGAAATAATTTTTTATTTGGGTAGAACAACCTTTTTTTATTGTTTCTTGTATTTCATCAACCATTTTAGTTAATTCTTTTCTTTCAGGACTATTTTTAGGTAATGATAATACTTCTTCTCTATAATTTAACCATACTTGATGAATTAAATCATCATAGTGTTCTTTTATTTGTTTAGTTAGCATCTTAGTAAAATTATTTATTCTTTCACTATAACTTCTTGTATTAAAAATACTATCATAAATTACAGAAAGTCTTTCTTTAGAGCATAATTCAATACCTTCATATGTAATTGCTTCAGTTAAATGACTTTTCATATAATCATTGATAAATCTTTCAATTAAATTCATATATTGCATTGAATTCTTATAACTTATTATTTCTTTATCTGTTTGATTAGATAAAACATTTTGTAAAGTTATATTTCTGCTTTCTACTTTTACTTTACAATTTAAATTATTAAGAGCAATTTCATCAAAAGTAGTTTGATATATATTTTTAACATCTAATTCTGGTAATAGTTCTGATATATAATTTAAGAAATATTTATTTGGTCCGATAATCATAAAGTCTGCTTCATTAGTATTTCTTGCTTCATTATATAATAAATAAGCAATTCTATGTAACGCTACAGTAGTTTTACCAGAGCCTGCAACTCCTTGAATAATATAATCTTTATTCATTGGACTTCTGATAATTTTATTTTGTTCTTTTTGAATAGTTGCTATTATGGTTTTAAGTCTTGAATCAGCGTGTTCGTTTAAATACTTCATTAAAATACTATCATTTGATAATGTATCTTGTTCTAAGACATCTTTAAGAACTCCATCTTTAATAATTATTTGTCTTTTAGAAAGTATTTCACCTTTTTTGGTTTCATTATTTAATTTATACTCTGATTTACCTATATTATAATCATAATACATAGAGCATATTGGACTACGCCAGTCATAAGCAATAATTTCACCATTTTTTCCTGTAATTAATTTTTTACCAATATATATTTCATTTATTTCTTTTTCATTTAAACCTTTAAAATCAAATCTAGCAAAATATGGATTAGATAAAATAAATTTTAAGTCATATACTTCGGTTGCATACAAAGACATCATTGATTGTCTAGTAAATTGTGTACCTCTTTGCCCTTCTTTAAAACCTATAATGTTATGTTCTTGTTTTTTAAAATTATTTTTTGCTTCTTCTAGTTTTTCATTAATTATTTCAATTACTTTTTGTAATCTTTGATATTCATAATTATATATTTCGTTATTCATACTCTTCCCCCTAGAAATTATTAATTTAATTTATTTTCTATTTCATTTAAATCTGTTATTTCGTAATCGTTATTTTTTTCTTTAGTGTAATATAAAGAATTCCAACCATATTTTTTAGGACTAAGATAATCACTTTTTAGATCATCTCCAATATGTAAAAATTCATTTGGTTTATATCCTAATTTTTCTTCAATAATTTTATAGCTTTCTTCTTCATTCTTTGTGTATCCTAAATCATATGAGTAAAAAACATAATCAATATTTTGTAAATCTTTTCCTTGTAATTTGTTTTCTTGTAAAACACAAGAATTAGAAAACAAAATTATTATATATCCTTTTTCTTTTAATCTTTTTATTAAATCTAGATCTTCTTTATTAATACTTGCTTCTTCGTTAGATTTGAATTTATTAGTAAAAAACTCTATTATTTCATCATTTACTTTGATATTTATACTATCACAAAATAATTTAGTTAATTCCATTAATGTACCCTTTTTCTTTTGAAAAATATTTTTATATGCACTTCTTACTTCATCATAATCTGCATTAACTAATAAAGATAAATTTTTAATATTATAGTTGTTTTTTCTATCTTTATTTTCTTTATTTTTTAGTAAGGTACCACCTATATCAAAAGATATTACTTTAATCATTATATTCCTCTTTTGCTAAATTCATAACACTAGTAATAAAGTCGTTTTTACCACTTGTATATTTTTTTCTTTCATCTTTATACTTACTTGCTAATTCTTGTTTTAAATCACAATATTTTTTTATGTATTCTGGGTGTTCTAGTAAGTATCTTCGAAAATATACTAAATCATAGTAAGTTTTGCTTTTAGGTTCAGTAAAGTGAACGTAATGAGTTCTTGCGTCTTCTGGACCTTTAGCAAAGAAAAATCTATCTGCAACTCCTTGCGGTCCACGATTTTCATAATCATATTTTTTTAGTTTTTCTTCGATTTTATTTATTTCAGATAAGTCGTTTATTACTATTAAGATATCAATAACTGGTTTTGCTTTTAAACCTGGTATTGAGGTACTACCAACGTGATGTATTTCTATAATATCATCTTTTAAAACTTCTTTTAGTAATCTTTCTTCTTTCTCATATTCTTTCTTCCAGTTTTCATTATAATTTTCTAATTCTACAGTTCCTCTTTTTAATGCCATTATTTATTCCTCCTTTTATATAAACATTATATCATAATTTTTAACTTTTTATATTTAGAGATAATCTTTTTGTAAAATTTTTATAAATATCTTTACTAGTTTCTATTCCAATATTATCTTTTTTAGGATTATGAAAATCTGATCCTACCGTCTTAATTAGTCCTAATTCATTGGCAATATTAGAATAAATATTAATATTTTTACCTGATGTTTTTCCATTTATTATTTCTAAGCCATTTAATCCGCAAGAATGTAATTTTTTTATTTCTTTTATTAACTCATCTATAGAAAGTTCTAAAGTATCAGGATGTGCTAATACTGAAATACCACCACTTTTTTTTATTAAATCTATTATTTCTTCAGGAGTTTTTTTCATATTAGGAATATAATATTTTTGTTCTCTTCCGATTAGTTTATTATAAGCATCGTATACATTATTAGCATAAGATTTTTCTATAAGATATCTGACTATCTTTCTTTTATCCATAACATCACAATTTAAATTTATTTTTTTCATAAATTCTTTTACCTTTTCTATAGATATATCAATATTATCTTTTTGCATTTTTTCTATTACTTTATAACTTACCATTTCATTATATTTTTTTAGAGTTTCCATTTCTTTATTTATATTATAATAATCATTTATTCCATAACCTAATATATGTAATCTTTTAACATCAGTATTAAATTCAATTCCTGAAACGATATTTATATTATATTTTTTTGATAATTCTGTATAGTCTGTTATTACTTCGTGATCTGTTATAGCAATTTTATAACAATTATTTTCTATTGCATATTTTACTACCTCTTCAGGGCTTAATACACCATCTGATAAATTAGTATGTATATGTAAATCTATTTTTTCCATAACCCTCCTTAACATATTTTTATTATTCTTTTTATTTCTTCACTATCTATTTCATAAAATTTCATATCAGAATAAAATTCTAAACT
>CAKORH010000090.1 GCA_934101235.1 uncultured Bacilli bacterium
TAATATTTGGTAGTAGTGATAATAATATTAAAATAATTAAAAGAAAACAATTAGTTAATAGTGACATAATTTTTAAGTAGTAAATGTAATTTTTAAAATGTATTTTTTATAAAAAGTGTTGAAAAGTTTGTGTGTTATAGTTATAATTAGAGTGTGTTAGAAATAATACGTTAAATAATTTTTGTTTTTATCAAGAATGAGGGAGAGAATTAGCTCTAAGAACTCATACCAACCTGCTAAAGTAAGGTGGTAATGCTAATATCGATGAAAAAGATTTTTTGTTAGTGAACTCTTTTTCAGAGTTTTTTATTTTTGATAAAATAGAAAGAGGGAATAATTAATGAGAAAATATTATTTAACAAGTGAATCAGTTACAGAAGGACATCCAGATAAAATATGTGATAAGATTAGTGATTATATCTTGGATGAAGCATTAAGATGTGATAAATACAGTAAGATGGCTGTAGAAGTAAGTATTAAAGATGATTTAATTTTTATATTTGGAGAAGCAAATACTAAGGCTAATTTAAATTATGAAGAGTTAGCACTTAAAGTAATTAAAGATATTGGTTATAGTGAAAAATATAATGTTATTGTGAAAGTTGGTAGACAATCTAATGAAATAAATAATGCTGTTTGTAAAAATAAAATAATGGCTGGAGATCAAGGTATTATGTTTGGTTATGCATGTGATGAAACAACATCATTTATGCCATTATCTATACAACTTGCTAATAATTTGGCTAGAAGATTAAGTGAAGTAAGAAAAGAAAATGAAAATAGTATATTACTTCCGGATGGTAAGACACAAGTTACAGTAGAATATATTGATGGTAAGATAAGTAGAGTTGATACAATAATTATTGCTTGTCAGCATAAAAGTAATGTTAAATATGAAGAGATTTATAATTTAATAAAAAAAGAAGTAATAGATTTTGTTGTTCCAAAAGATCTAATAGATAGTAATACAAAGATATTGATTAATACAAGTGGATCTTTTGTAATTGGTGGTTCATTTGGTGATAGTGGAACTACTGGTAGAAAAATTGTGTGTGATACTTATGGCGGTGTTGGTAAAGTAGGAGGTGGATGTTTTAGCAGTAAGGATCCATCTAAAGTAGATAGAAGTGGTGCATATTATGCAAGATATGTTGCTAAAAATATAGTTTATAATAAACTTGCTAGTAAGTGTGAAATAGAAGTTAGTTATGCTATAGGAATGGAATACCCTATATCTATTAATATAAATACTTTTGGTACAAATAAAGAGAGTATGGAATATATATATGAGTTTGTTGATAAGTATTTTGATTTTAGTGTTGATAATATAATAAAAGAATTAGATTTATTAAGGCCAATTTATTATGATTTAGCTAGTTATGGACATTTTGGTAGAGATGATTTGAATTTGACTTGGGAGAATGTTAAAAATTTGATAAAATAAATTAAGTAAGGAGTTTTGATATGAATAAAGGTGGCGGAATAGTTTTAAGTAATGATTTAAAAAGAGTTGCTTTGGTAGTTAGAAATAATAATGAATATTCTTTTCCTAAAGGTCATTTAAATAGTGGAGAAACTGTTCTTAATTGTGCTATAAGAGAAGTTATAGAGGAAACTGGATATGACGTAGTGTTATTAAAAAATGATTGTATTGGAGTTATTGAGTATGATAATTTTGAAGGTCATATTAAATGTTATATGTATTTATTTAAAGAGAATGGAAAAACTAGTAAATATATCGCTGAAATAGATAAAGAAAAAATTGTTTGGGTTAAATTTGATGAAGTTAGTAAGCTATTAAGTTATCAAAATTTAATAAATTTTTGGAATAATATAGAAGATAAATTAAGTGAGTTATAATAATATTTATTTGATATATTATTTTTTTATGTGGGTTTAATAAAATTTTTATTTTTTCCTTTTTTTAAGATTATGAAAAAGTATGTATATTTAATGATAGAAAATTGTTATATACTTTTTTTAGTTTATATAGTATATTTAAAATAGGAGGAGTAAAGATGAAAGAAGTGAGTTATGAAGAAGTTAATGTAAATAAAGTAGTTAGGAATGATTCATATTTTGATGGTAAATTTATTGAATATTTAGGTTATAAATTATTATCATTTTTAATTACAATATGTACATTATTTATTGCGAAGCCTTGGGCTGATAAAATTATTATAGAATATAAAATAAATCATACTGTTTATAATGGAAAGAGATTGAAATTTGAAGGAAAAGGATCTAGTTTATTTGTAGAAAGATTTAAATGGATTTTATTAACATTAATAACGTTAGGTATATATTCTTTTTGGATACCACTTAGAATGGAAAATTGGATAATATCAAATACGCATTTTGAAGATGAAGATTTAGTAATGGGTGAGAGTTATTTTGATGGAAAGATACTTGAAATTATTGGTGTTAATTTATTTACTTATTTAATATGTTTAGTTTCTTTTGGGTTGTTGTTACCTTACTCTCTTTGTTATAAATATAAATGGTTGGCTAATCATACAATAATTAATAAGAAAAAAATAGTATTTAATGGCAAGTCTTTAAATTTAATTGGTAGTTATTTATTATGGTATTTATTAACTTTAATAACTTTTGGAATTTATGGTATATGGATGCCTGTTAAGTTATATGGATGGAAAGTTAAAAATACTCATATTAAGTTGAAAGATGAAAAAGTAGAATCAACTTCTAAAGTACCATTAATTATAGGCTTTGTGTTGTCGTTTATTATTATAATATTAGTTTGTACTTTGATTCCTAAAATTAATGTGAATAAAGTTAATAATTTTTTTGATAATATAAAAAGTAGTATTAATAAGAAAAGTGGAAAATCTAGTAATAGAACTGATGTTGAGAGTAGTAGTAAAGATGTAACATGTATTTCTAAGGAGTCATATGATAAAATTAAACAGAATATAAAAGAAAAAGATTATATATTAGAATGTAATATAGATGGTTTAGTTATTATGATTACAAGTAATGATGATGATTTAACTACTAGTGATGTAATTAATTATATTAAAGAATTATTAAGTAATTTGTCTGATAGTGAATTAAATAATATAAATATAAGTATATCTTTTGAAAAAGTAAATACTAATTCGGATTTTTATTTATATGGTGAATTAGTAAGTGGAAGTGGTGTTATTGAGTGGAAGAAGAATGATGAAAAATTTGATACTACTAGAATAAATACTTCTTTAAATAGTGATAAATCTAAGAGTGATAATCAAATTGAAAATGTTACGACAAAAAAAGTAGTTGAAAAAACTACTGCCGTTCAAAATAAGTGTTCTAATAATAGAATTTATGCTGATGGAAATTGTTATGATAAAAATAGTTATGTATATCTAGGATCATGTGGTTATTTGAATGAGATAGATGGAAAATGTTATTATCCTGGTTGTGATGAAACTAACTATTTAACTGATGAAAATTGTGTTAATGATTATGTTAATAAACCAAGCAGTAATGAGTGCCCAACAGGGTTTAAGTATATTGATGGATTGTGCTATGGTTCGGTAATTAATTAAGTTTAAAGAAATATGTATTAATGAATAAATGTGGATGTTTTAAAAGTCTACATTTTTTTATATTGCTATATTTTAATTATTATAAGTGATTAAAATTGACTATTTAAGTGTGTTAAATGGAATTGTGATAGATCCTGGACATCAAAGATACCTATTAACAAGGTGAAAATTTATTTATAATAAATAGTTTATTCATTTTAATCGCATTAAGAAAGTAGAGAAAAAGTAGGTACTCTAAGATATATGCTACTGCTAACTAAAATAGTGAAATTAAAATAATTGATAAAAAGGTTAAAAGAATAATATAAGTATAAAAACTAAAAATCAAATTGATAGATTTATATTATTTTACAAAAAATAAGGAAAAATTTAATTAAATGTAATATAATATTTATGTTTATTTGTGTATTCTGTTTTTTGTGAAAGTTATTAAAAAATATTTAGTTTACAGTATTGTTTTATTGATAGCTGCATTAATAGTTTATATGTCAATTTCAATTATCAAAGAAAGAATAGCATAAGAAAAAAACATTCAGATTAAGTTTAGTGGGTGGTGGCAAATATGAATAAATTTGATATTAATTTAAATTTGTATAGAAGTTTTTATTATGTTGCAAAGTTTGGCGGTTTTACAAAAGCAAGTACACATATTAATACTTCTCAATCATCTCTTAGTGCAAGTGTTAAAAATTTAGAAGACTTGTTAAATAAGAAATTATTTGTAAGAACATCAACTGATGTTACTCTGACAAATTATGGACGAGAGTTATATTTAAAATTAGATGAAATAAAAAATATATTAGATGATGAATTGCTTCATAATGAATTAAAAATTGGATGTACAAGATTTATAGC
>CAKORH010000091.1 GCA_934101235.1 uncultured Bacilli bacterium
ACTTGTACTAAAGATAGTAAAAGTAGAGTAACTATTAGATGTAATAGGGTAGGTTAATTTGGGTAGAGAGATCTATCTTTTTTTTAAAATAAATATAAAATCGCTAATTTAATTATTTTATTGACATAATTTGCATAAAAATTGCAAATATTAATAATAAAATATAAAAAATAATTGATTTAATACAAAAAAATACATATAATAATATCGAATGGAGGAGTTATAAATTGATAATAGAATTTAGTGTTAAAAACTTTTTATCATTTAAAGAAAGAGTGACATTTAGTATGTTATCAAACTCAAATAAAGGATTAGATGATAATTATGTAGAATATAATGATAAAAAAATATTAAAAACATCTGCAATTTATGGAGCAAATGCTTCAGGTAAAACTAATTTATTCCAAATTTTAGCTAGTGTTATTTATATGTTAAGGAATTCAAATAATTTTAATATGAATTCTAAGCTTCTTATTGCACCATTTAAATTTGATAAAAAAACAATTAATAAACCAAGTGAATTTGAAATAAAATTTATTGCCGAAAATATTCGTTATGTTTATGGATTTGTAGCAGATTCTAAGAAAATATATGAAGAGTACTTATATTATTATCCTAGTGGAAGAGAAACAAAAATTTTTGATAGAACTAATACTAATGAGTATTCTTTTCCTCAAAAAGATGGAAGAATATTAAATGATATTGCATCTAAAACTGCAGCAAATAAATTTTTTATTGCAACTGCAACCAATTGGAATTATGAGCAAACTAAAGTTCCGTATAAATTTTTAACTGTAGATATTAATACATTTAATAATTTAAGTGGTCTTAGAGATACAGCAATAAGAGAATATTTAAAAAATGATAATGAATTAAAAAGTTTTGCTTTAGAATTTTTAAAAAAAGCAGATTTTAATATAGTTGATTATAAAGTTTTAGAAACCGATGTTCCTGAAGATGTGTTAGCAACAATACCTGATTATATTAAAGCGGAAATAAATATGAAAGAAAAACTAAAAGTATTTACAGCTTTTTTTAAACATATTGATTCAGATATTGAATTATCATATGAAGAAGAATCTATGGGAACTCAAATTGTTTTTTGTTTTATTCCTTTTATAATGGATGCATTAAATAATAAAAAAATTATTGTAGTAGATGAACTTGATAAAAGTTTACATCCATATTTAGTTGAAATGATTGTTCAAATGTTTAATGATCCTAATATAAATAAAAATGGTGCTCAATTAATTTTTAATACTCATGATACTAATTTATTAAAATTAAATATTTTACGAAGAGATCAAATATGGTTTACAGAAAAAGATCATAATAATGGAATAAGTGATTTATATCCTTTAAGTGATTTTTCTGTAAGGAAAACAGAAAATATTGAGAGAGGATATATGCTTGGTAGGTATGGTGCAGTACCATTTATCAAAAATGATTTTAATTTATGGGAAGAAGATTAGAACAAAGTAGAAAAATTAGTAATGATAGAGTTAGAAAAATTAGAAAACCAAAAAGTAAAATATTAATAGCTGTAGAAGGAAAAAATAAGACTGAGAAATTATATTTTAATCATTTTGATGATGGCAATAAAAATTATTCAATCTCATTTGCAAAAGGAAATTATACAGATCCATTAAATTTAGTTAGAATGTTAATTGATGAAATTAAAAGAATTGGTTTAGATTTGTTAGATGAAGATAAAGCCTATTGTGTATTTGATGTAGATGTTGACTTTGCAAAAAATAGTTTAATAAATGAAGCAAAAAAACTTGCTGAAAAGAATAATATTAAAATTATAACTTCAACTCCTTCTATTGAATTATGGTTCTTACTTCACTATGAATATACTTCATCTAACATGAACAATAAAGAAGTAATTAATAGATTAAGAAAGCATTATATCGCTTATGATAAAAATGTTGATATTTATCCCAATATTTATAGTAATATGGGTGATGCAATAACAAATGCAAAAAAGTTAGAAAAATATCAATTAGAAAATAGTAAGATAATTGGAAATGTTGAAGCTAATCCAAATACAGAAATATATAAAATAGTCTTGGATCTGCTTAACTAAAAAAATGTTAGTTTATTAATTATTAAGTTATAATATTGATTGTGCATTAGCAATTTAAATATGCATTTCTTGATAAAGGTGCTATTGGTATTATTGAAATACTTATTTCCAGATTTTGAATTATTAATTGATATTTTATTATTGATTATTGATGAAAGAGGTATATTTATGAAAATAGATTTAAGCAAGTGGTTAAAAAAGGTACTTGTGGTAGGTGTTACAATAGTTGCCTATAATATAGATCAAGAAAGAAGTGCCCTGAAGAGGTTCAAATCCTCAACCTACCACCAATTTGTGTAACATTAAAGAAGATTATCTTCTTTTTTTAGTGGTTTATTAATACAAAATTTTAAAATTACAAAATTGTGATTTTGCGTTGTTATTATATGAAATATTTGTTATAATATGTACGAACTTGTAACGAAAAGGGGTATGTTGTAATGAATAATGATGTAAAGGATATAAGTATACATAGTTTATCTAATACTATAAATATATCTAAAGTAAATAAATATAGTTATTTATTTATTAAAAGATTATTTGATATAATCTTATCATTATTTGGAATATTATTTTTAATTCCTATAGCTATTGTTATAAAGATATCATATATTTTAAATAAAGATTATTCTTCTATATTTTATAGTCAAACTAGAATAGGTAAGAATGGTAAAGAATTTAAATTATATAAGTTTAGAAGTATGATACCTAATGCGGATGAGGTACTAAAAGAGTTAATAAGAAAAGAACCATATAAAACAGAATGGAAAAACAATCAAAAATTATCTAAAGATCCAAGAATAACTAAAATGGGTAATATCTTAAGAAAAACATCATTAGATGAATTACCTCAATTGATTGCCATTATTAAAGGAGATATGTCTTTTATAGGGCCAAGACCATTAGTAATTGGAGAATTAGATGCTCATAATGGGAATCATAAAATATATGAAAGTGTTAGACCTGGACTATCAGGTTGGTGGGCTTGTAATGGAAGATCTGATACAACTTATGAGGAAAGATTAAATTTAGAGTATTATTATTGTAAAAATGCATCATTATTATTAGATATTAAATGTGTTTTTAAAACAATAAAAGTAGTATTTTTAAAAAAAGGTGCAGAGTAGGGAGAATTATGAAAGAACATAATAGTATTAAATATTTGGTATACTTTTTTTGTTTATTAGGATTTATATTTTCCTTATTAATTATTCGCGAATTATTGCATTATAATTATATAAGTACGAATGAGGTTGGAATTATTATTACAAGTTTAACTTTATTATTTGAAATAATTAATTCTGCTTATGAACGAAGAAAAAGTATTTTTGTTCAAAAAAATATTAAAGATCAGGAAAATTTTGAAAATATTGTTTCTGAAGTTCTTGATTTTTATTCAAATATAACAAGTGATTTTGTTAGTTATGCTCTTCTTGATATAAAATATGATAATAACACAAATACATATAGATTTGATATTAATTCTTTGGATAGATTAAATGCTATGATTTCAAATTATTATTGTAAATTAAGAACTTATAATAATAAAATAGAATATTTACATGGAATGAAGAATCAATCTCATCCTGAATATGATAAATTTAAGATTAAAGTTATAGATTTAAATACTTCAATTGCTTCAATAATGAATGATTTATCAATTTTAATAAATAGATGTGTTGATACACCAGCAGAAGGATTTTCTGAAAGAGATGTAAAAAATTTAAATGATAGTCGAAATGAATATGTGAATAAATTGCAAAATTTATTTGAATGTAATATCAATGAAATGTATATTTTAGCAACAAATTGTGTAGATGAAAGAAACAAATTAAGAATGAAATAAATGTAAAGGTTGTGGTTAAAGTGAATCAAGAACCAATTAGAGTAGCACATATTATTGGTAAATGGTTATGTGGAGGAGTAGAATCTGTTGTTATGAATTATTATCGACATATTGATAGGACTAAAATTCAATTTGATTTTATATGTGATAAAGATTCTACAAATATACCTTATGATGAAATTGAACAATTAGGTGGTAGAGTTATTTTAGTTTCACCATATCAAAAAGTATTTGAATATCAAAAAGAATTGATAAAAATTTTTAAAGAAAATAAATATAAAATAGTTCATTCACATATAAATACATTATCTGTTTTTCCTTTAAGAGCAGCGAAAAAAGCGGGAGTACCAGTTAGAATAGCACATAGTCATAGTACAACTAATAAAAAAGAATGGAAGAAAAATTTAGTAAAACAGGTTTTAAGACCTTTTAGTAAGGTTTATGCTACTGATTATATGT